>CALDKP010000001.1 GCA_937898535.1 uncultured Sphingomonadales bacterium
AGACCCAGCGTTGTGCTCCAGAGGAAAGTTTTTCCCAAGGCATAGACCGTGGCCGCCGCGAGGATGGCCCAACCGGTGGCGTTTGAAAGCAGCATCAGACCTGTGATGGCGATCACGGCACTGATGACCAGCAGGCCGATGGGTGAAAAGCGGTGGACGATCGGGCCGGCGTAGAAGCGGAGAATGGTCATGATGACGGAGACGTAGACGAAGATCCAGGTGGCGAAGTTGGGGAAGTCGGGGCCGCTGATCGCGAACGCCGTCTGTTGCCCGATTCCCGGCCAGGAGAAGATGCTCTCGACCGCGATCGCACCGCTGAGGATGAAGCCGAAGTTGATCGCGCTCAGGCTCACCACGGGCAGCAGCGCGTTCGGCTGGGCGTGCCGCTTGCGCACCTCGGCGTCGCGCGCATTGGTGAGCTGCCCGGAGGCGGCCACGGCCAGCCCCTCGAAATCGCCGAGCCGGCTGACCAGCATGGAAAACAGCGTCTCGCGCGTGCGGTCGGCGGTCGGGCGCGTTGTTTCACCCTTGGGCGCCACCAACGGACGTGAGCGCCACTCCCCAGAAATGATCCGCATTATTTCAATGTCTTTCGAAATTCGATGAGGTCGACGCGGCGCACTTCGCCAACAGTGCCCGGTGCAAGCTCGCCCAATACGAACGGTCCATAACGCGTGCGGATAAGACGGCTGACTTCAAGTCCAAGATGTTCAAGGACGCGGCGCACTTCGCGATTCTTGCCCTCGGTCAGCGTCATTTCAACCCAACCATTGCGGCCCGTACGGCGTTCCAGATTGGCGTCGATTTTGCCATATTTGACGCCTTCAATCTCAATGCCGTGGATCAGCTCTTCGAGCTGTTCCTGGCTGACGTCGCCAAAGCAGCGTGCGCGATATGTCCGCTCAACACCGGTCGAAGGCAATTCCATCTGGCGCTTAAACTCGCCATCATTGGTGAGCAGCAACAAGCCTTCGGTGTTCAAATCCAAACGGCCGATGGGCATAAGGCGCGGCAGGTCTTTTGGCAGAACGTCGTAAATCGTCTTGCGCCCGCTAAAATCGCGCTCGGCGGTCAGGCAGCCCTCGGGCTTATGGAACATGTACAATTGCGTCGGCGCAGGTTGGCCCACCGCCTTGCCATCAACAGCCACACCGCGCAGCGATTTCAACAATGTTGCAGGGGTTTCGACCTTCTCATCATTCAGCGTCACACGGCCATCGGCAATCATGCGTTCGATTTCGCGACGCGACGCGACACCAGCGCGCGCGAGCAGCTTTGCGATACGTTCTTCGCCATCCTTGCGCTCCAACGCACCCTTGCTCGGCGCGGCGTTCGGGTTGGGCTTACGGACGGGTTTGCTGTCCCAACGCAGGCGCGGTGGCTTGGCTGGACGGGCAGGGGCTTTTGAAGGAGGTTTTACCATAAAGCGCCTTTGACGCATGTTGCTTCAAAAGTCACTGGCCATTCAGGAAAATGCCGTTAGTCATCTGCACAACACGCTCAAAGGGGTCCGCATGTCAGTTGATTTGCAACGTTTTATCATTTTTGCCGCCATTTTGATCGCTTTGCCGGTCATCGCAATGCTGGTTCCGGCCTTCCGGCCTTATATGCGCAAAAACCCGGTCATTACGTTCCTGCTGGGCATTTCGAGCGGCTTTCCGTTGACGTTGCTTGTGGCGACAATGACGTTCTGGCTGGCGAAGGTCGGGATCGACACCGCAACCATTGGTTTTGCCGTGGCATTGGGCATTCCCTACACGATTAAGTTCCTGTGGGCGCCGTTGGTTGATAAGCTGCACCTGCCAGTGCTTACCAAGATATTCGGCCAACGCCGCAGCTGGTTGTTCTTTATTCAAGCATTGCTGTTTGTGTCGATTTGGCAACTCGGCGCGAGCAATCCGCAGCCGGGTGATATGGGCCTTTTCGCGATTTGGGCACTGATAACCGCATTTCTCTCTGCGACACAGGACATCGTTATCGACGCCTATCGCATCGAGATTTTGGACGAAGAAGAATTCGCGCATGGCACCGCAACCAACCAATTTGGCTATCGCACCGGCAATCTGATCGCTGGCGCAGGCACGATCTATTTTGCGTCACAGGAAGGCCTGGGGCTTGGCTGGGCAACCGCTTATGGGCTGACCGCCTTTTGCATCATCCCTGCCATCATCGGCGCTCTGTGGGCCGGCCCAGGCAAGTTCGTTGACCGCTTTGCCCATGTGGAGGGCATGAAGCCAAAACAGTGGCTGACAGAGGCTGTGGTGAACCCGTTCCGCGAATTCCTCACGCGGCACGGCGCATTCCTCATTCTCGGCTTTGTGCTGGTCTACAAGGTTGGCGACGCCATGGGGCAGGCGATGTTGAGCCCGATGATCGTGGACCTTGGCTTTTCCGATTTGGATTACATCTCAGCGAACAAATTGTGGGGTTTTGGCGCACTTATTGTGGGCTCTGCGCTTGGGGCTCCATTCATCCTGTGGCTTGGCATGGGCCGCGCGTTGCTGATTTCGGGTCTGTTGATGATGTTCTCCAATGTCATGTTCATGATCTTGGCGGCGACTGGCAACAGTTACTGGATGATGGTTGCTGCCATCTGCACCGAGAATTTGACTAGCGGTATCGGTCTGACAGTATTTGCGACCTATTTGTCCGGACTATCGAGCATCGCGTACACCGCAACGCAATTTGCGCTGCTGTCGTCCTTCGCAGGCGTTGGCCGTACGTTCATGGCGGGCCCGGCGGGGATTGTTGCGGAAAATGTCGGTTGGGTGGGCTTTTGGGGCTTCACAGTCGTGGCTGCGATCCCGGGCATGGTCTTGCTCTGGCTGTTGTGGAGCAAGGGCTATGTCGTTCAAAGCATTCATCAGGTTGAGGCGGTGGACGATAAGGCTTTGAAGGAGCCAGTCGGGCCATTGCGCATCTTCGGCTTCTTGCTCGTGGTGGCGGGCCTCATCGGGCTATTGCTTTCGCAGCCGCTGGAATTCGCAACTAATCTTACTTTGGGATTTGTTGCCCTGTTAGTGGCGGGTGGATTGCTGGCGTGGAAAGGACAGCCAGCACGCGCTGCCTGATACAACGCCGGAGGAATAGTCATGTCACGCCATTGCCCGAATTGCTCAGCGAGATTGGGCCTTCAAGTCTTTTTTATACCGCGTTCTCTTTTTGCGTACCGTTGCCCCGCATGCGGGATAGGCATGGAGTTTTTTGGGATGCGTTGGTGGGGCTTAGAGATCGCCTATCTTATCATAACTTTAGCCATATATCAGGCTGTAGAGGGTAATTATGTAGAGTGTCTGGTCGCTCTCCCTTTTGGGGTTGCGATTATGGTGTTGCAGTACCGCTATGCACGTTTGGAGGTAAATGGACCGCCACGACAGGATAATGGTTAATCCGGCACCTGTGCGTTAGCGCGCAACACTTCGCCAGCAAGATAGAGCGAACCGCAAATTAAAACATTCGATGGCTGGTGATGGCTCGCAATTCGTTCCATCGCTGTGTCAATGTCGGCCAATGGGGCGGCCACTGCGATGCCAAGATCATCTTTCGCTATCCGGCACAGTTCCAACGGATCATGATGCTCATGACCCGATATCGGCACCGCGTATAGCGATCCAATTTTGTGTGCGAACGGCGTCAGGAAACCAAGCGCATCCTTATTCATCAGCATGCCGATGATGACGTGAACGGGCGGGCCGTCTTCAAGCGTTTTGGCAATCGCCGCTCCCGCATCGGGGTTATGGCCCCCGTCGAGCCAGACGGTTGAACCTGTCGGCAGTCGGTCAGTCAGCGGCCCTGCAGACAATGTTTGCATCCGTGCCGGCCAGCGTGTCCACTCCATCGCGGCGGCTAGCGCTGCCTCCGGAATATGGATCGCCGTTTGGTGGCGCAGCATTGCAATGGCCAAAGCCGCATTGTCCGCCTGATGCGCGCCTATCATGCGGGGAAGTGGCACGTTGAGCTTTCCGCTGGCGTCGCGGTAGTGCAGGCGGCCATCATAGACGGCCGCATCCCAGCTTTGGCCGCGCGCGTGCAACGGTGCGTTCTGCAAAGTGGCTTGTTTGGCAACGGTGTTGGTCATTGATGCTGTATATTTTTGCGTGACGAGAGGTGATCCCGGCTTTGCAATCCCGGCCTTTTCAAAGGCGATGCGGTCGAGCGGCGGCATATCGGGAATGCCATCCTCTTCGGCCAGCAAGAAGCCTTCATGATCCAAGCCCAATGATGCTATTCCGCACGCCACCGGCTGGGTGAGCACGTTGGTCGCATCCAACCGGCCACCAAGGCCGACTTCGACGATACACGCATCGGCTGGCGTCCGCGCAAAGGCGCAAAAGGCTACTGCGGTGGTGACTTCAAAGAAGCTCGCTTCCAGCCCCTCGGCATGGTCCAAAACCTCTGACAACAGCGCGGAGAGAGTGGCGTCATCAATCAACTTGCCCGCAACACGGATACGCTCATTGAAACGCACCAGATGCGGGCTCGAATAGACATGCGTCGTCATGCCCGCCGCCTCAATCGCCCCGCGCAAAAACGCGCAGGTCGAACCTTTGCCGTTTGTGCCAGAGACATGGAACACCGGCGGAAGATTGAGGTGCGGGTTGCCTAGGCGTTCCAGCAACGCCGCAATGCGCGTCAGTCCCAATACATCCTTGCCGGGTGACAACATCGTCAGCCTGTCCAATTGCGCCTGAACAGCAGGGTCGGAGGAAATGGCGTGGTCAGGCATGCGGGAATGACAATATGAGAACTGCTGGAGGTTTACTTATGCCGCCTTCTTCTCTGGCGCGAGGTAGCCGACGAGCTGCGACAACACGCCGCGCAGGTCGTGGCGGTGGGTGACCATGTCGATCATCCCATGCTCCAACAGATATTCTGCGCGCTGGAACCCTTCGGGCAGTTTTTCCCGAATTGTCTGCTCAATCACACGCTGTCCAGCAAAGCCGATAAGCGCGCCGGGCTCTGCAATTTGGACATCGCCAAGCATTGCGTAAGACGCGGTGACACCGCCGGTGGTGGGGTCGGTCAGCACAACGATGTAGGGCAGTCCGGCATCATGCAGCATCTGGATGGCGACGGTCGAACGCGGCATCTGCATCAGGCTCAATATGCCCTCCTGCATACGTGCGCCACCTGCGGCGGTGAAGATGATATACGGGCATTTGTCGCGGATCGCGGCCTTTACAGCGTCAATGAATGCCTCACCAACCGCCATGCCCATGGACCCGCCCATGAAGGCGAAATCCTGAACACTGACAACAACAGCTTGGCCGTTGATTTCGCCACGCGCGCTCATCATCGCGTCTTGCTCACCCGTTGCGAGGCGGGCGGCTTTAATCCGGTCGATATATCTCTTTGTATCTTTGAACTTCAACGGGTCTTCGCCGACAACGGGCGGCTTAAGCACGTCATAGCTGTCGTCATCGAACAAAGCGGCAAAGCGTTCGGCGGGGCCAATGCGGCCATGATGGTCACATTTTGGACAGACAGACTGGTTTTCCTCAAACTCCTTGAGGAAGATCATCGCCTGACAGCCCTTGCACTTGTGCCAGAGCGTTTCTGCCGTTTCGCGCTTGGCGATGAAGGGAATGGCGTTACGGACGCGGGTGACCCAGTTCATATTTTCTGTCCCTGTAAAATACGCAGTGTAAAATATACCGTAGTGCTGAGCCTGTCGAAGCACGCTTCCCAGGCTAAAGCTTCACCCGAGAGGCGCCCATCGACGGACGCAGTCGCCGGGCGACTGCTGCTCAGGGCTGCGGTTTTGTAGTCAGCCACGCGCCGAAATGATAGCCGATTTCAACGACGCCACATAATCGCGGACCGGGCCAGCGGCGTTGGCGCCATGTTTGGCGACGAGTTCGACGATTGCGGAACCAACGACAACGCCATCGGCCACGCGTGCAATGTTGGCGGCTTGTTCAGGGGTGCGAACGCCAAAGCCAACCGCGATGGGCAGATCGGTGTGCGCTTTTAGCCGCGCCACAGCCTCATCAATGCTGGTCTGCGCCGCGACTTGCAGGCCAGTGATACCGGCGACCGACACATAATATAGAAAGCCAGATGCGCCATTGAGGACGGCGGGCAAGCGGGCTGTGTCTGTGGTGGGCGTTGCGAGACGAATGAGGTCAATGCCCGCGCTGCGCAGTGCAGGGCCAAGCTCAGGATCTTCCTCGGGCGGAATGTCAACGCAGATGACGCCATCGACACCCGCTTTGTTGCATTCGGATGCGAACCAGTCACCGCCACGGATTGTCATCGGGTTGGCATAACCCATCAGCACCAAGGGGGTGTCTGGATGGCGTTTGCGGAAGGCTGAGGCGAGCAAGAAGATGTCCGCCGTGGTGGTGCCAGCGTCCAGGCTGCGGATATTCGCTTCCTGAATAACAGGGCCATCGGCCATCGGGTCCGTGAATGGCATGCCAAGTTCAATAACATCCGCGCCGCCCGCGACAAGTGCGTCGAGATTGGCTGCGGTGTCTCCGTCACCTGCGGTGATGAAAGCGACGAGCGCGGGGTGGGCTTTGGCAAAGGCGGTGGAGAGGCGGGTCATTTGCGAACACTTCTAATAACGGGGGACAGTACGGCAATTGCTATGATCACCGGCAATGTTGCCGTTAAAACTTGATTCTCGAGCAATATTGGAAAAGCTAACCCGACAATCCAATACAGGCCAATGATGATACCCGCGACCGTGGTCGCGATTAGTGCGACCTTTTGCCCGTCATTCATATCGAAGTCCCCAAAGCCTCAGCGACGGTGAAGATATCCTTGTCACCGCGGCCGCAGAGGTTCGCGAGGATGATCTGATCACGGTCCATTTTCTTGGCTTCGCGTTCAACCGCTGCAATCGCATGGGCAGGCTCCAACGCGGGGATGATGCCTTCGGTCCGGCAGAGCAATTGGAATGCGGCAAGCGCCTCAGTGTCGGTCACGCTGTCATAGCGCACACGGCCAATTTCCTTGAGCCAGCTATGTTCTGGGCCAATGCCGGGATAATCGAGGCCAGCCGAAATCGAATGTGCTTCGGCGATCTGGCCATCTTCGTCTTGCAGCAGGTACGTCTTGTTGCCGTGCAAGATGCCCGGACGTCCGCCTGCAAGGCTCGCGGCATGTTCCTTTTCAAGCCCATGACCCGCCGCCTCAATGCCAAGCATTTCGACGTCTTTGTCGTCCAAAAACGGGTGGAACAGGCCAATGGCGTTCGATCCGCCACCAATGGCCGCAACCAGCAAATCGGGCAGGCGGTTGATGCGCGACAGCATTTGTGCGCGCGCTTCCTTGCCGATGACGCTTTGGAAATCGCGGACCAGTTCGGGATAAGGATGCGGGCCAGCAGCCGTGCCAATGATGTAGAATGTGTCGTGGACATTGGCGACCCAGTCGCGAAGTCCTTCGTTCATCGCGTCTTTCAACGTGCCTGCGCCGCTGGTGACGGGAATGACCTCCGCGCCCAATAGGCGCATGCGGAACACATTGGGCTGCTGCCGTTCAATGTCCTTTGCGCCCATATAGATGAAGCAGGGCAGGCCAAAACGTGCGCAGACGGTTGCCGTGGCAACGCCATGCTGGCCAGCGCCGGTTTCGGCGATGATCCGCGTCTTACCCATGCGGATGGCGAGCAATATCTGGCCAATGCAATTGTTGATCTTGTGCGCGCCGGTGTGGTTCAGCTCGTCGCGTTTGAACCAGATTTGCGCGCCTTTGCCGGCGGGTGCGTTCTTACGGACTTCCTCGGTCAGGCGCTCGGCATAATAAAGCGGCGAGGGGCGACCCACATAATGCTCCAGCAAAT
>CALDKP010000002.1 GCA_937898535.1 uncultured Sphingomonadales bacterium
CTTGCCGCGCACGGTCCAGCCGGGGGGCAAGCAATCCCCGCAGTGGATTGAGCAGCGCAAACAACTGCGGCGCCATGACGTCACACTGGCGCAGGTCAATGATACGATGGCTTTTTTCCGTACTGAATCCGAGCTGCAATTGTTTTCCGGCCCATGCCGATCGCACAGCAACGCGACGCCGTGTCGAGGGCGGTGACAGATGAACCGGCATTATTTCGCCGATATCGACTTGCTGCGTGGCAAGGGCATGCGTCACCCTATCCGCAATAAATGTCCGGAGACTTTCTTCGTCGAGATGCTGCAACTGGCATCCGCCGCATAATGGGAAGTGCTGGCACGGCGGCGTTGCGTGATGCGGTCCATGGATCAAACCGCCTGCGGGGTCGACGATGTCGCCCGGGGCGGCATGCGCCACATAGCGTCCATTTGCGGTTACGCCATCGCCGCGCGCTGCGACCCTGATAATCTCTTCTGCTATGCTCATAGCGCCCCATGCCCGTGAAGGCGCGCGCAATCAACTGGCGTCTTTGCTTGCACCTTTTTCCGCAGCGTTACCCTGCCCTTTTATCTGCGCAGGAAGGCGATATCTGTCGTCACCGGACGATAGCTCAATCATGTTAGCACCAAGCACACGGACACGTGTTTCATCAAAACCGTCAGCTGGGGCAAGCCCGCGACCGTCGGTTAAGATGTTAAAACGCCGAAAACCGCCATCGGCATGCCGGATGACCAACATTTTGCCTTTTGGCCCCGCAATTTGCTCGGTCGTGCATGTCCGTTCGAACGTATCAGACCCCGCCAAGGCGCACACAATATCGCCATAACGCGCGGCTTGGTCGCCTGCGTCCTTCTCGGTCTGCTCGATCGGGGCCGCAATATCTCCGCCGCAGCCAGCTAGACTGGCGAGCAGCAAAGTTGCCGCCGCATATTTAAATATCGGCAAAGACATGCGTTTCGGCGCTGCCGCCGGGATGCGTGACTGCGCCTTTATACGCAGGGCCGACATTTTGTGCATAGCGCCATATTGCGCCTGACCCATAATCTGTGGCGCGTGGCGTCCAATGTTTCCGCCGTTCCTCGAGAACGTCTGCAGCCACATTGAGGTCGATAACACCGGTTTCGGCATCAATCATGATCTCGTCGCCATCTTCAATCAGCGCGATTGGTCCGCCTTCGGCCGCTTCGGGGCCGACATGGCCAATGCAGAAGCCGCGCGTCGCACCAGAAAACCGCCCGTCGGTGATGAGCGCAACCTTCTCTCCCATCCCTTGCCCATATAGAGCCGCCGTGGTCGAGAGCATTTCGCGCATGCCGGGGCCGCCCTTTGGCCCTTCATAACGGATGACAATGACCGAACCTTCGCGGATTTCGCGTGCTTCAACGGCAGCAAAGCAATCCTCTTCGCAGTCAAAAACCTGCGCAGGGCCTGTAAACGTCAGGCGGTCCATACCGGCGACCTTCACGATTGCCCCATCTGGTGCCAATGTGCCGCGAAGGCCAACGACGCCACCCGTCGGCGTTATTGGCGCCGTTGCTGGATAAATCACCTTCTGGTTGGGGTTCCATGTGATTTCATCGATATTTTCGCCAAGCGTCTTGCCCGTGACGGTCATGCAGTCGCCATACAAAAGCCCCTCGGCCAGCAAGGATTTCATGAGCATGTAAACGCCGCCCGCATCGTACATGTCGCGGGCCACAAATTGTCCGCCCGGCTGCAGATCCGCCATATAAGGTGTTGTTTTGAACGCTTCGGCAACGTCGAACAGATCAAATGCGATACCAGCTTCATGCGCCATTGCTGGCAAATGCAGCGCACCATTGGTTGACCCGCCGGTAGCGGCAACAATTCTTGCCGCATTTACAAAGGCTTCACGCGTACAGATGTCACGCGGTCTAATGTTTTTCGCCAACAGTTCCATCACTTGGACACCTGCGGCATGGGCGATTTGGTCGCGTGTGGAATAAGGCGCAGGTGCCATGTTGCTGTTGGGAAGCGAAAGGCCAATCGCCTCGCCCACGCACGCCATTGTGTTCGCGGTATATTGACCGCCACAGGCACCGTGCCCTGGGCAGGCAACGCGCTCAAGTTCTTCAAGCTCCGACAGCGGACATGCGCCCGCCGCATATTTGCCAACGATTTCAAAGACGTCCTTAACGGTCACGTCCTTGTCGTGATAGCGGCCGGGAAGAATGGAGCCGCCATAGACAAAGATCGACGGCACGTTCAGCCGCAGCATCGCCATCATGATCCCCGGGAGCGACTTGTCGCAACCCGCAAAGCCAACCAGCGCGTCATAGCAGTGCCCACGCACCGATAATTCAACCGAATCCGCGATAACTTCACGGCTCACCAGCGAGGACTTCATACCCTGATGGCCCATGGCGATGCCGTCGGTCACTGTGATGGTGTTGAACCGGCGTGGCATGCCGCCGCCCTGCTCTACGCCCTTACGTGCGATGTCCGCCTGCGCATCCAATGTAGTGTTGCATGGCGCACTGTCATTGCCTGCCGACACAACGCCAACAAATGGGCGTGCAATTTCTTCAGCGGTCAAACCCATTGCGTAATAATAGCTGCGGTGCGGGGCGCGTTCCGGGCCAACTGAAACGTGGCGGCTGGGCAATTTAGATTTGTCGAATTGGTTTGGCATGATGGTCTCCATTATCGCCGCGGCCTTTACGCGTTTTTATGTGGTTAAGCCAAGCTGTTCCGAAACAAAATGGCACATTTCCGACAAAATATGTGCAAATCTTGCTTGCCCTGCAGCGTCGCCGACCAAATCCTGTCGCATTTCAATCCCGACATAGGGAATGTCATTGGCCTCAGCATGCCGGTTCATGGTCGCGTTTAGCAACTTGCCTGAATAAGGAAGCTGGTCACCGACGTTGAGGCCGGCATTCTGTAAGAACGGGATAGCCGTTTTCGATGCCGCCTCTTGCGTGTTGTACAGCACACCAACATCCCATGGACGCGCTTCTTCTGGCCGTGTTTTCAAGGCGGGTGTAAAACTATGCAGCGACAATATGAGTGCTGGCCGGCACTCCAGCAAAAGCACTTCTAGCCGGTCATGATAGGGCCGGTGATATCGCGCGATCCGGTCCGCGCGCTGTATTGCGTCCAAATCATTGCCGGGAATGTGACGTCCATCGCTTTCGCTTGGGATAGCGCCAGCTTCGCCCTCTTCGCGGTTTAGGTCGACGACCAGACGTGAATAACGTCCGAGGAACGCGGCAAAACGCGCGTCTTGCGTCAATATATGCGCAACCGGATCAACGCCAATGTCCCATGCAATATGCGCGTTTAGGTTATCCGCGCCCAATCCCAACGCGACGTCGCGGGGAACCGCATTGGATGCATGGTCGCCAATGATTAGGAAACCACCGCTTTTGGGTTCGCCCAATATCAGGAAAGGATCAGCTATCATCGTAAAACGGTTCCCATCGACCACCACAGGGGATCCAGATGTGCTTTGGCCGCTTCCAAATCCTTTGCCTCCGCAAAAAGCGCGAAGCAGGTCGCCCCCGATCCCG
>CALDKP010000003.1 GCA_937898535.1 uncultured Sphingomonadales bacterium
ACCAAGACTGACGAGATCGCCGACCATGCAGGCTATAGCCAGGCAGCGATATTCTTTCATTTCAAGACCAAAGCCGGTTTGTTGGAGGCATGTCTTGAAGAAGCGCTGGCACGCGCCAAAGCAAATCTGGTACCAGCCGAAAATTCTGGCACCATCGATTTGATCCAGCGCCTCGACAGGGCATTCGATAATTCAACCACGGCGGACTTTTTTGCGAGGATTTTGGTTGAATTTGGAGACAATTCTACCATCCGTCCGGTTTATGCGAATTTTCATGAGCATCTACGCCAGTTGATAGCTTCGGAGTTAACTCGCGAAACGGGTGCGGAAGGACGACGCACATATCTTGCCGCCGCATCGATCCTGGCCATGATGGTTGGCATCCATGCCGAGCAAAGATTGGAGAGCACGCGCTTCACGCGCAGCGATTTCAGAGAAATGTTGATTGAGGTGACGCGGTTGGTGCTGTGTGACCTTGGAAAGCCCGTAGGGACCGGGCCATGATTTAAGTCCTAAATTAGATGCAAAAAAGAAGTTCAATTCACTCGCTACTTCAGCGGGATAGGGAGGTTTTGTCTATGAAACAGGGTAAATTTCGACTTGCATGTGCAAGCAGCATAACGATTGCGGTCGCATTATCGGCCGCACCAGCGATGGCGCAGGGCGCGTCCGCAGATTCTGACGGCATCGAGGAAATCGTGGTTACCGCCCAAAAGCGCGCACAATCACTCCAAGACGTACCAATGGCCATCTCGGCTGTTTCCGGAGATACCTTGCGCGATGCGGGTACAATCGGCATCGAGGGCCTCGCCAACCTTGTCCCCTCATTGGCGACAGTTTCCAACAACCAGCCGCTGGCGCAAAGCTATCGCATCCGCGGACTTGGAACCGATCCGAATATACCGACGTTCGAACCAAGCGTCGCGCTTTTTATCGACGGTGTTTACTTGCCGCGCACGGGTCTGGGCGTAGAAGATTTAGTCGACATCGAGCGGATTGAAGTCCTGAAAGGACCACAGTCGACGCTCTATGGCAAGAACGCAACCGCCGGCGTCATCAGCGTCATCTCTGCGCGTCCCGCAAGCGAGTTTGGCGGTAGCGCCGAAGCATCAATCTCCAATATCGAGGGTGGCCGCAATGCAACAGCGATGCGCTTTGCCGGTTCGCTGACCGGGCCGCTTTCCGATCGGGTGCGGGTGCGCCTGACAGGGGTTTATTACGATGCAGGCCCGCAGTTCCGCAACCTGACACCAGGTGCCGAGCAGCCGAACGAAATGAAACGTTATGCCCTGCGCGGTCAGGTCGAATTCGATATCGCGGATTCGGTTACGGTCAACCTCACGGGTGCCCGTAGCGAGGTACTGGACAACAACGGCACCAATTCCGACTGGTTCCGCGGAACCCCCACAGAGCCCAGCTTCTTGCTGGACAACAACGCAGCGCTGAATGCGCGTTTCGGTGTGACTGCGTGTCCGGATAACAATCCGACGAACCGGGTTATCTGCACTACCGACCCGAACCGTTCGAACAGCACGTTCGATATGACTTCGGCGACTGTCACAGCTGATCTTGGATTGGCGACACTGACGTCTATCACCGGATGGTCGCAGTATAAAAGTGGCCTGTTGGCGACCGATATCGATCAGGTCTCATTGCCGTTGTTCACCTTCCGCGACACACAAAAAGGCGATTCCTTCTCACAGGAAGTTCGCTTGGTTTCGCCATCTGGAGGCACCATAGAATGGCTGATGGGCGGCTATTATCTCGACACAAGTTTCGAACGTGGTGATCGTGGTCAGGCGGCAATGTTCGAAGTGCAGGCCGCTGCACCATTGTTTTCTATCCCCGGCGCACCTTCGCCGCTCATCGTTTATGGCCAGAACGGCGACAAGGGATATCTCGATTCCCGGGCAAGTTCCGAATATTTCGCGCTTTTCGGGCAGGCAAACTATCGATTCAGCGACATGTTCGCGTTGAGCGGCGGGCTGCGCTGGCAGACCGAGACGAAGAAAGCGTCGATCAACAACAGAACGACTTTCACACCCAACCCCGGCCTGCCCGCAGGCCACCCTTTGGCTGGCTTGAATTTCTTGACGGCAGTGTTGGTACCTTCGGCAACCTTCCCCGCAGGCGTCAGGATCAATGGCCCCTTACCCGACGTGAAGGACGACAACATAACCTGGAATATTACCGGTAACTTCACGCCTAATGACGACACCCTAATCTATGCAAGCTTTGCCCGCGGTACCAAGTCGGGCGGGCACAATATCGGGTTCGGCAATGCCATTCCAGCCCAGCGTGGGTTCGGTGCTGAGAAGGTCGACAACTGGGAACTGGGCGGCAAGTTCGACCTTGCCGATCGTCGGGCGCGTCTGGCGGTCAGCCTGTTCCGATCCGACTACAGCAACTACCAGAACGCAGGTTTTGTCGGACTGCAATATCTCGTCAACAATGCGGACAAGGTGCGCGTGACCGGTGCGGAAGCCGAAGGTACCTTCCTGCTCGGCGAAGGACTGACTATGAACCTTGGTGCGGCCTATGTTGACGCCAAATTCCGCAAATATACCGGTGGTGCCTGCTACTTCGGTCTGGCCCCGAATTCCAATCCAACTTCGACAGGGGCTTTCACAAGCTGCGATCTGTCGGGGCAGCAGCTGCCACTCGCTCCCAAGTGGCGCATGACTGCAGCGTTGCAATATGAGCGTTCGGTTTCGATTGGTGAGCTTTATGCCCGCACCGACCTGAACTGGCAGGGTAAAGCGAACACCAACAGCGCTAGCCTTGATCCACGCGCTTTGCAGGATGCTTACGCGCTATTGAACGCACGGCTTGGCCTCCGTCTGGAAAATGGACTGGATCTCTCTGTCTGGGCCAACAACTTGACCAACAAGACTGTTGTAAACCAGTCGGGTGTGTTGAGCTTCTTTGGCACGACGTCTGGCTACCAGAACTATCTGGGTGCGCCCCGCCAGATCGGCGCGACGGTTCGGCTAGGGTTCTGATCGATGATGAGCGGAGGGCGGCTATTTGCTGGTTTCGCGGCTTCGGGCGCGCGGCGGTTGCTGCTCTCCGCTCTCATTCTCATAAGCTTTGTCAGCTTGCCCGCGCAGGCTGAAAACTCGGAGATCCTGACGCTCGGTACGATGGCCGGGCCGATGGCAAACACAGAACGTAGCCAGCCCGCCACGTTACTGCGCTGGCAGGATGGAATGATATTGGTTGATGCCGGTGACGGTGCCGTCGATCAGATGGCACGTGCTGGCGTCAATTCTGTGATGCTCAAAAATGTGGTCATCACGCATATTCATGCAGACCATATTGGTGGGCTGTTTGCCTTACTCTCCCGTCGTTACCAGTTGATGGATCCCCCGATTACTATTTACGGTCCGCCGGGAACACGGGCTATGGTGGCTGGGTTGGTCTCGGCCATGGAACCGCTCATGCTCACGAGTCCGGCACTCCCTGGAATGCCGCTGCGGTCTCCGGCAGATAGCGTCAAGGTCGTCGAAATTGGCGATGGGGCAGAGGTGATCATTCAGGGCGTGAGCGTAAAAGCAGTTGCTAACACCCATTATATCTCCGGAAATAATGTGCCGGATTCCCCGCAATCACTCTCGCTTTCGCTTCGGTTCGAACTGCCAGGACGTAGTGTTGTTTTGACGGGAGACACTGGACCAAGCGATGCCTTAATTGCGCTCGCGCGGAATGCAGATGTGCTGGTGTCATCGATCCTTGATCTTGACGCAGCCGTCGTCGCAATTCGGAACAGCAGGCCTAATGCGCCACCAGCCTTTTTTGAAACGGCGCGCAGACATTTTGCGCAACATCATCTCAGCCCGCAGGCCGCTGGCCAGCTAGCCCAATCCGCTGGCGTGAAACGCATAGTGTTCACGCATATCGGGATCACCCCCGATCGGATGAAAGCTGCAAAAGCGGAGCTTGCCATCAATTGGAACGGACCGGTTGTATTCGCACATGATCTAGGTCGTTATTAAGGGAGACGCGGCGTTGGCCATTATTGATTTCTTTGATCGTGGTTGGGATATGGACGGCACCGCAGTCGCTTATATTCAGGATGACCGTTCTTATACCTTTGACGAAGTGGGCACGCTTTCATGCCGCATCGCTAACAAGCTGATCGCGCTGGGCCTACCCAAGGAGAGCAAGGGCGCAATCTGGTCCGCGAATGATGTGACCGCTTGGACTTGTACGTTGGGCCTGTGGCGCGCCAATATGGCGTGGATACCAGTCAATCCGCGGAGCGCCTCTGAAGACAACCGCTTTATCCTCGATAGCTTTGACTGCGAGATATTATTTTACCAATCGGCATTTGCCGAGACTATTGCGGCATTGCGCTCGGAATTACCCAAGGTGAAACATTGGATCTGTATCGACGCGGATTTGCCAGATGCACCCTTGATAACGGACTGGTGCGGCAGCGTCCCTGCGACCAAGCCGAGCATCATCGCAGGCCTCGACGATGTGTTTGTTGTTATGCCCACAGGCGGTACGACAGGCACCCCCAAAGGTGTCATGAACACGCATCGCGGCATTAGCGTAAGCCTTGGGCACTTTCTGATTGTGCTCGCCTATCGTGACGGAACGAAGCCTGTCAATCTGGCGGCTGCACCGATGACGCACACGGCCGGATTGTTGTCTTTACCATGCACCGCCCAAGGCGGCACCGTCGTCATATTGACCAAGCCAGATCCTGCTTTGCTCGTGCAGGCAATCGTCAAGCATCGCGTGACCGAGTTCTTCCTGCCGCCGACGGTTATTTACGCATTGCTGGACGCGCCAGGGATTGAGAAGGTCGATTTTTCCAGCGTGCGTTACCTGCTATATGGCGCCGCCCCTATGTCTGTCGAAAAGCTGAAGCGGGCTATCGCTTTATGGGGCCCCATCATGTGCGGAGGCTATGGCCAAAGCGAGGCACTAGGCTCTATTTCCAACCTGCGACCGGACGAACATTTTGACGGGAGCATGCTGGCAAGCGACGAACGTCTGTCCTCGGTTGGCCGTCCCAACCCCCTGGTTCGTGTCGAAATCATGGACGATGAAAATCGCATCCTACCGCGTGGCGAGACAGGTGAGATCTGTATCCGCGGCGATCTCGTTATGAAGGGCTATTATAAGGCGCCTGAAAAGACTGCTGAGACAATAATCGATGGCTGGCTGCACACGGGCGACGTGGGCCATATTGATGCCGGCGGCTATCTCCATCTCACTGACCGCAAAAAAGACATGATCATCACGGGCGGGTTCAATGTTTATCCGGCGACGGTGGAGCAAGTAATCTGGAGCCATCCGGCAGTTCAGGATTGTGCTGTCATTGGCGTTCCTGACGTCAAGTGGGGAGAAGCAGTGAAGGCCGTGATTGAACTCAATCCTGGGCAAAGCGTGAGCGCTGAAGACATTATCGCGCTCTGCAAAGATAAACTGGGTAGCGTGATGGCACCCAAGACCGTCGACTTCATCGAACGGCTGCCGCGCAGCCCTGCGGGCAAAGTGCTCAAGAAAGACCTACGCGAAGCCTATTGGCTAGGTCACAGCAAGAAGATTTGAGAGGTAACCCAATGAGTGACATCTATATTGCCGGAATTTCCATGACCGTCTTCGGTCGCCATTTTGAGCGTAGTCTGGACGATCTGGCCGGAGAAGCGCTGGATGGCGCCTTGAAGGACGCCGGATGCAGCAAGGAAGACATCGGCACCGCTTTTTATGCCGGTATCACCAATGGCCCTCTGCAAGGTCAATTTGCTATTCCCGGGCAAGTGGTGCTGGGCAAGCTCGGCATTGAGGGCATTCCGATTTACAATATTGATAATGGCTGTGCCGCCGGTAGTTCTGCCTTCGCACTGGCTGTGCAAAGTCTAAAGGCCGGGGTTACCGACGTCGCATTGGCCATTGGTGCTGAAAAAATGAACGTTGAAGACAAGCTGTCGGTGCTAAAACTGATGGAAGCCGGCTGGGATGTCAGCCGTGCCGACGAAAATTATGCGCGCCTCGTCAAGCTGGGTGAAGGCGTGGTCCCACCTAGATCGGAAGAGCAC
>CALDKP010000004.1 GCA_937898535.1 uncultured Sphingomonadales bacterium
CATCTGCACCAATCTGTGGTGGATGCTGAAACCGGGCGCAATTTGTTTTCGAACGCCAATGGCCGCGACAGCGCGCTGTTCCGGAGCTACATCGCTGGGCTTGTGAAGTTTATGCCGCAAGTATCGCCGCTTTGGGCGCCGAATGTAAACAGCTTCCGCCGGATGCGACCCGATAGCGCTGCGCCGATTAACGTCCAATGGGGCGAAGATAACCGCAGCTGCGGTTTCCGCGTGCCGATTTCCGACAAGGCCAATCGCCGCGTCGAAAACCGTTTGCCCGGCGCAGATTCCAATCCCTATCTCGCGATGTCGGCATCTTTGGTCTGTGGTTATATCGGTATGGTGGAGCGCATGATTCCGGCAAAGGCGATCACGGGCAGCGCCTATAATCGTGCGCGCACGCTACCCCGGACTTTGGAAGCGGCGCTTGACCGCTTCAGCGCGTGTAAGCCCGTCCGCAACGTGATTGGTGAAGAGTTTTTCGACATCTTCTACGCGATCAAAGATTATGAATTGTTCAATTACCAATCGGTCGTATCAAGCTGGGAACGCGAGCATTTGTTGTTGAGGGTGTAATGCCTGACCGGTTGAATGACAGCTATTACCGCGCGACCGCGAATGGCTGGGAAACGCAGCGCCCGCTGGATTATGCTTTGGATTGCGACGTCGCTGTCATTGGCGGCGGCTTTACGGGCCTGTCTGCCGCTTTAGCCTGCGCCGAAAAAGGGCTAAAGGTCGCGTTACTTGAGGCCCACACCATTGGTTTTGGTGCGTCAGGCCGCAATGGCGGGCAGCTCATTCCCGGCCTGCGTTGGTCGATGCGTGAAATCGCCGCGGAGTTTGGGCGAGAGCGGGCAAAAGCAATATTCGATTTGGCATGGGGTGCTGGTGCGCGCGTGCATGACCGCATCGTAAAGTATGATATAAAATGCGATTTGAAATCCGGCCATCTGGAAGCCGCCTATAAGCCGGGACATTTCGACAACATGCAGCGCGAGGCCGCGTTTTTGGCGCGCGAATTTGGTTGGGATTCGGTCGAGGTTGTCGGACCTGCTGACATCAGCAAGCATATCAATGGCGGCGACTATCACGGTGGCATTTATGACGCGAAGGGCGGGCATTTCCATCCGTTGAACTACGCGCTTGGACTAGCAAAAGCCGCGCTGGCGGCGGGTGTTTCGATATTTGAACATAGCCCTGCGCAAACACCTTTGGACAGGGGCAGCCATGTCGAGATCGCGGCGGGGACAGGATCGCTCACCGCCCGTCACGTGATTTTCGCCACCGACAATTGGACCGGAGATATCGCACCAGAACTTAGCCGCTACACTGTCCCCATTATGAATTATAATATCGCGACTGCGCCGCTGCCCAATGCAGACGAGCTTTTGCCCAGTGACGCCGCGATTGCGGACAGCCGGTTTGTTTTGAACTATTTCCGTTTGAGCGCGGATAAGCGCCTGATTTTCGGTGGTGGTGAGAAATATGTCCGACGCCCGCCGGCCGACATTGCCGGATTTGTTCGAAAGCATATGGTCGAGGTCTTTCCCGCGCTTGCCCAGGCAGAGATCGATTATGCATGGGGAGGTGCCGTGGGCGTGACGATGAACCGGCTGCCGCATATGGGGCGTAAGGGAAATGTGTTCTACGCGCACGGTTTCTCCGGTCATGGCGCGTTGGTGACAACGGTCGCTGGTGAGGTGATGGCTGAGGCCGTGCTTGGCACCATGTCGCAGTTCGATGTCTTTGCCAGCCTGCCGCACAGCCGGTTCCCGGGCGGCAAGTGGTTGGCACAGCCGCTCGCGACCCTTGGACTGCTCTATTATGCAATGCGAGACCGGCTGTGATAGCAAGGGC
>CALDKP010000005.1 GCA_937898535.1 uncultured Sphingomonadales bacterium
CGCTCTTCCGATCTGAGATTTATATCCTGTATAGGCGCGCCGGAACGGACCAGATGGTCGGTCATTGCCTGCTTTTCAGTAAGGGTTATGCCGGTGGCAGGCGCACAGAGCAATGACGAGCCTCCCCCGGATATCAGAAAAAGAACGCGGTCTCCTTGCCCGGCAGTCAACGCCAGTTCCAAAAGCCGCTCCCCTGCCTCTAGGCTTTGGTCATCGGGGACCGGGTGACGCGCTTCGACGACCGCTACCCCTGCTATGGAACGGCCAACGCCGTGGCCGTGTCGCGTGACCACGCAACCCGTTATGTCACCCGACAGATGACCAGCTGCAACATCGGCCATCTCAGCCGCAGCCTTTCCGCATCCCAAAATGACGGTTTTCCCGTCAGGTGCACTTTGCAGCAGAACAGCAGGCAAAGTAGATTTAGCACCAGCAGCTGATATCCCCGCAAGGAAATAGCTGGTCAGAAGTGCCTTCATATCGGTCATTGTTCTGCTCCGCTATCTTATCTCGCGCCGTGCCGCCGTAATGAACATCGGCGGCACGGCGCATTGACAAGTAGCCGTTGTCAGAAGTCAAAAGTCAATTTTGCAGTGATCCGACGGGGCAGAATGGGGCGTGCATTGAAATAAGCTCCTGTGCCACCGGTCTGGATAGCACCTGCACGTGGATTGCCTTCAGCTAGGCCTTGCGAGTTTAGGAGGTTCCAAACGCCGACGCTGAACCGCAGCTTGTTTTCTGCGCCAAGGCTATCAAATGTGTAACCAGCTTCCGCTCTCCAGATGCTGTACGCAAACAGCGGCACATTGTTACTGGCGTCCTGGAACGTCTTGCTTTGATGGTTCCAGAAAACAGATGCATCAAATCCATTTGTGTTTACCTGAGCACCAACGTTGGCGAGCATCTTGGGCAAACGGTCAGGCCGCTTGCCGTTAATGGCGGTCGGGCTGTCACCCATGAACTTGGCGTCTTGATAGGTAAAGTTACCGGACAAGGTCAGGTAATCCGTCGGCTGGTAGTTGCCGTCCAATTCAATACCGAAGGTGTCCGATTCCGTCAGCAGCAGCGATGGCGTAAGATTTGCACCAACGAACGACACGGAGGTCCGCTTGCGCAAACCGGTGTAGAAGGCGGCGGCATAACCACGGAAGGCTCCACTACGGACCTTAACACCTGCTTCAACCTGATTGACTGGCTCAGGCTCAAAGAAGACGATGTCACGGTTTGCGGAGTTCAGCTGACCATTTGTTCCCTGCGCTTGCGGGAAGAAGTAACCCGCTGAAGCATTGGCATAGAGGTTCACATTGTCGTTGAGCTTATAAAGGCCGCCAACGGCAAAGGCCCAAGCGGTCGTGGATGCCTTACCGCTCCGGAACGTGCCCGTGCCAAAGGTCATGGTGTTGATCGGCGCACCCGCCACTGCATTGGTTGCCAATGTTCCCGCGCGGCTGGCTGTCACTTCGATCCGGTTTTCGATCGTTGCGCGTTCAACACGAGCACCGAAGTCCAACGTCCAGCGACCAGCCTCGATCTGATCCGCGAGATAGATCGCGCGCTTGAATGCGCTACGCGTTTCTTGCGTATAGGCAGAAGGCGCCTGGATGATCCCGTTGACAGTATATTGTTGCCCGTTGATCGCGAGATTAACCAGCGACGGATTATTATTGAACTGTCCAAGATACTGAACGGTCCGCTGATTATTGTCCGCTTCCGCCCGCGACATGAAGCCGCCTAAGGTCACGGTGTGATTGAGCGACCCTGTGTCAAAGCTCTTGATCAAATTGACTTCCATCGTCGCATCGCTTGTGGGGCGCTGACGATCATTGAAGGCATTGGCATATAGAATGTAATTTGACGGCAGAACCGCACCAGTTTCCACATCGGTGAAGACGGCTTGGCTAAGGGTCGCGGTTGGCGCTACGCGTGCCAAAAACTGTGCTTGGGTTTCAGGCGCAGCTGGGCCGATACCATTGCTGAAGAAGTTGGAAGCAGATTGATAATCTGACCATTTCAGCTTGGAGTTGATTTTCCAGCCATCGCCAAATTCCTTGTCAAAGACGGCATAAATCGAGCCGCCTTCGGTCTGGAAACCATCTCCCGCGCGGAATTCTGTCGCACCTTCGGGGGTGTTTACCCGAATGCCATCAATTGCGCTGGAATTGGTCGTGAACACCGTTTTGCCATCATTGCCATTCACCCGCTTCCGGGTTGTGCCGTCCAGTGGCACAGGCAGATAGAAATTGGCGCGGTCGTCGATATAGCTGCCATAAAGCGCGAACGACCCCGATCCGTCGGCGAACTCATGCTTGATGTTCCCGCGCAACGCGAAGCCTTCGGTCGGAATGCCTGTATCAATTGGGCCTTCATCGTAGCGGTAGAAGCCCGATACCGCCATAAACGTGTTTTCGCTCAACGGGCCCTGATAGGCGAAGTCACCTCTGTAGCGATTATCTTCGGCGACTTCGAGCTGGAACGTTCCGTGCGGTGTGTCCGTCCCAGTCTTGGAAATATAGTTAATGATGCCGGCTGTCGAACTGACGCCAAAGAGGTTCGAAACGCCACCTTTCACAAATTCAAGCCGCTCGATACCCAGATCATTACGGGCAAAGAAGTCGAATGCTGATGAATTGAGACCGAATGCGCTGAGTACAGTCACGCCGTCATAATTGATCGGAGTGAATTCGAACTGGCCACCTGATGGCAGGCCACGAACGCGGAAGTTGGTCGCAACTTCACCACCGCCACCTTCGGTCTTCAGACCAGGCAGTTGCTGCAAGAGATCGGCCTGACTGCCTGATCCTGTAAAAGTACGGAGATCTGCTTCATCTACAAGCGCGATCGACAGAGGCGTGTTCTGGGCGCTGCGGCTGGCATTGGTGCCTGTGACAACGATCTCTTCATCTTTGGACTGCGCATCATCCTCAGCGGCAACAGCCGACTGAGCGTACGCAATGGACGGCGTTAACGCCAACAACGATACGCTGAACATAGATACCCGAAGGGCGGAACGTGCTTTCATGAAACCTCTCCTCTGATTTGAGATTCGCTTTGATCCCAATTTCGAATCGATCTGTAATCGTTTCCAATATTAATACAACCCACAATAGGTATTATTCAGAGTTGTATGTTGCACCCACGGCAAAATCTTGTCATTCTGGGGCCATGGCCACCACGAAAATTCGACCAAATCCCTTTCACCTTCCCTCCGAAAGCGAATCCCGCATCTTGGGCTATGTTTTGCGGCAGCATGGGGCAACCCAGCCGGAAATAGTGAAAGCAAGTGGCTTGTCGCAGCAAACTGTCTCGCGCTTGGTGAATGACTTGGTCTTGCGCGGCGCGCTTCGGCTGGGCGATCGACGTTCCAATGGACGACGGGGGCAACCGCGGATTGAAATAGAAGTCGCGCCGGATCATGCATATTCACTGGGTGTGGCGCTGATGACAGACGCGATGTCGGTTTTGCTGATGGACTTTTCCGGCAACGTCGTTGCGTATGATTATTTGGCAATGCCGGTGATGAACCGGAAAGCGGTTTTTGAACGTCTTGGCGATGTCGTTGCGGTTTCCTACCCCAATGAGCAAGACGTAGCCCTGTTCGTCTGCGGCTCTGCGGAGGTCTTGCTCTGCTCAGAACAGGAATGGTCAGCTCTGAAATCGGGAAATC
>CALDKP010000006.1 GCA_937898535.1 uncultured Sphingomonadales bacterium
ATCTATGCGCACATTTTCACCAGACAGGCCAGCATTGTGGAGGCCCTTGATCGTTGGTTCAAACAAAGATGGTGCGGTCGACAGGAAAATCGACAATCCGCCCGATATGTCCCCAATCTTGTCCGCCAACGCGGCAAAGCCTTGCGGATCTGACGCATCCAGCGCGACATAAGAAAGCCTCTGCAAAAACGCGTCAATCAGGCCTTCGGCCTTGCGGTCATCGGGCAGAAATTCACATAATGCCGCGCGTGCCATATCGCGAAAAGCATCATCGCTGAGTGTGCTACGCGCAGTGCCGAAAATACGCAGGTCAGGATTAATCAGACCATCGGCATGCAGCGCATATAAGGACGGCAGCAGCATGCGTCGTGAAAGGTCACCCGTGGCCCCAAATAACAGCAAGGTGGAACTGTGCATGCTCATTCTGTCCGTCTCCATGCAAGGCACCGTTCGGTTGCCTTACCAATCGCGACCCCCTTTATCCTGAAGGGCACAAGCGTCTACCGCTTATTCGTATGCAACGTTCAACGTTCTGCCCAAGCGCGCTTTTCGTCCATACCCATGGAAATCAATATAGGTTCGTCCTGCTGCCGTGCCTGAAAGTCCGCTTTGCCGGAAAGTCCGCGCCATCCGGACGCAATCAGCGCTTGTGCAGTTGGCGCACCCAAGGTCGTTCCGGGCCCAAGAACAATCACAACGTCCGGCGCGAATTCTGCGGCGGCAACCTGCACTGCGCGGCTAAAATCATATGTTTCGGTTAATTGCGCGCCAAGTGTGTAGGCGTAGATCGCGTCCGCGCTAAAGGCATGCGGCGACCAAATCTTGCCCTGCCCGTCAATTGCCGGAATGTTACCGGGGCCGAAATCCGCCACGGGATTCTGCGCGCGCGCCATCGGCACGATATGCTGCAGCAACGGACTGTGGAATGCCGCATGGTGCATCAGGCGTAATGGGAAGCGATCGTCCTTCGGCAGTTTTTCGGTCAGCCATTTCAACCCGGCTTCGTCGCCTGCGAACACAACCATCCCGCCGAGCCGTATAGACACCGAAATAGATATTTTAGAAATATTATGCGCTTCATGAATTAACGCATTCACAAAATGCGCTTTTTTCTCGTCAATATTCCAGTCGGCATCAACAATTGGCCAGACGATCTGCCCGCCAGTGCCATGTTCATGCATCAACAGGCCCATATTGTTCACAAGCCGCGCACCCGCCGCCAAATCGACGATGCCCGCACAGGCAAGCGCGAGATACCAGCCCATCGAATTGCCCGTCACCGCAACAATATCGAACCGCTCACGGTCAATCGCAGCGAAATCCGCCAGGGCAGATGCGTAAATCAGCGGGGACGCATTATCGCCGGTCATATGCACCGATGGCGCGTATTTCTGGGCTTTATCGAGCGCCGATACCGGCGCTTGGCCTTTTTCCGCACGGACCGCATCAACAACGCCGACCACATCGGCGTGGCCCAAATGGTGCTTCTGCAAATATCCAAGCTCGGACGCGTTATACGTGCCGCGTCCCGGACAAACGACCAATGCGCGCTTCTTCATGCGACCGCTGCCTTGGCTGCTTCCACGATCGATTGCTTGCTGGGCAACACCAGCTCAGCCGCGGGCCCAAGCGGGATGAAGCAATCTTCCGCCGTAATCCGGCTAACCGCGTTTCCGCGACCGGCCTCGGTCAATATGGTCATGAGCTTTTCACTCAGGCTTCCCGATCGGCGGCTTTCATCAACAATCAGGATATTCGAACAATCGGCCACCGCAGCCACAATTGCGTCCGCATTCAACGGATGCAACCACCGCAGGTCAATGATCCGTAATGTGATCCCCAACGCTTCCAATTCGGGCGCGGCCTGACGTGATAAATAATAACCATTTCCATAGGTTACAATCGCAAGTTCAGTGCCATTGCCAAATTGTCCAAGCGCGCCAAAGCCAATTTCACGCGCCTCCGTCGGCGCTGTATATGCCGCAGACCACGTCCCATCCTCCGCGCCATGCAGGTCCGTTGTGT
>CALDKP010000007.1 GCA_937898535.1 uncultured Sphingomonadales bacterium
GTATCAATGTGCAGGCAGGCGAGCGTATCCTCATCACGGGTGCGTCAGGTGGCGTTGGCTCGGCAGCAGTCCAGCTTGCGAAGCGGCGCGGGGCAGAGGTTATCGCCATGGCGGCCGATGCAAAGGCCGATAGCGTCCGCGGGCTCGGTGCGTCCCAAGTCATTCCGCGCGATGCCAATTTGCTATCATTGTTCGAGCAAGAGTATGTCGACGCCGCTGTCGATATTGTCGGTGGCGCGCAGTTCGGCGATATCCTGAACGTTCTAAAACGCGGAGGTCGCTATGGCGTATCGGGTGCGATTTCGGGGCCTGTTGTCGATCTTGATCTTCGGACGCTCTATCTCAAGGATTTGCGCCTGATCGGTTGCACGGTTTTAGAGCCGGAGGTTTTTGCAAACCTCGTCTCATATATTGAAAACGGAGAAATCCGGCCCGTGGTTGCAGCCACCTATGACTTATCTGACATCGTCAAAGCGCAAGAAGCGTTTTTGACGAAGCAGCATGTCGGAAAGATCGTCCTGTCGCTTTAGTCGACCGTTTCAATCAGCTCGCCGATACGCCCAACGATTTCGTCGATATGCGCTTTTTCCAGAATGAGCGGCGGCGACAATGCGATGATATCCCCGGTCGCGCGGACCAATAAACCATTGTCGAAGCATTTGTGGAACAACTGCATGCCCCGCTTGCCAACGCCGTCTGCATGCGGCGCAAGCTCAATGGCGGCAACAATGCCCATATTGCGGATATCGATAATGTGGCGTTTGCCCTTCAGGCTGTGCACCGCATCTTGCCAATAACCATGCAGCGAGCTGGCGTGCTCAAAAATCCCCTCCGACTTGTATAGATCAAGCGTCGCAAGTGCCGCTGCCGCTGCCAAGGGGTGGCCCGAATAGGTGTAGCCGTGGAACAATTCGATACCATCAGGGCCGCCCTCTACAACACCGTCATGAATGTGGCGGCTGACCGCAACCGCGCCCATAGGCACGGCGGCGTTGGTAAGGCCCTTTGCCATGGTAATGATGTCTGGCGTCACGCCGAGCGTTTCGGATGCCGTGGCGCCGCCGACACGGCCAAAGGCGGTGATGACTTCGTCAAAGATCAGCACAATGCCGTGCTTGCGCGTGATCTCACGCAGTTTTTCGAGATAGCCAATTGGTGGTACCAGAACGCCGGTTGACCCCGCCATGGGTTCAACAATGACCGCGGCAATGGTTTCGGCGCCATGCAGCGCGACGATAGCCTCAAGATTGTCGGCCAGATGCGCGCCCCATTCGGGACGACCCATGGTGAAGGCGTTGTGTTCCAGATTATGGGTGTGCGGCAGATGGTCGACGCCGGTTAACAAGGTGCCAAATTGCCGCCGGTTATTGACGATGCCGCCGACTGAAATGCCGCCAAAGCCAACGCCATTATAGCCACGCTCACGTCCAATCAGACGCGTGCGCGTGCCTTGTCCAATGGCGCGTTGATAGGCGAGCGCAATCTTCAATGCAGTGTCGACCGATTCGGATCCCGAATTGGTGAAGAAAATGCGGTCCAGCCCCTCAGGCATGATCGTCGCCAGTCGCGACGCCAGTTCAAACGCAAGCGGGTGGCCCAATTGGCATGGCGGAGCATAATCCAGCTCGGCTGCGCATTTTTGGATCGCCTCGACAATCGGCGCGCGGCAATGGCCTGCGTTTACCGCCCATAGGCCGGCGGTACCGTCAAGGATCTGACGCCCGTCGTCGCTGGTGTAATGCATGTCCTTCGCCGACGCCAACTGACGCGGCGTGGTTTTGAACGCCCGGTTCGCAGTAAACGGCATCCAAAATGCCGCGAGGGGGTCATTCTCCAGTTTCATCCATTCTCTCCAACAACCGGTTTCATATGCTTATGCGATATGCAGGCCATTATCCGTGATTGAAAAGATTGTTGCGTCCGGAAAATTTTGGTGGGCATCAATTTTTCAGCTGGTTTGCTTGCACGCGGCATTTGATCCAATATCCAACCAAAAAGAGCGTTGCCACCAGAATGCTTGTCCAAAGTTCAATGGCGTGCGATTTAGAAACGCCCATCAGCACCAGAACGCCGACCATCCCGGCAATGGCCGTCCATGTGCCATAGGGGTGGAACCACATTTTGATTTGCAGCTTTTCAGGTGCTTTGGCCTCAAAATCGGCGCGGAGCCGTAACTGCGCCCAAGCAATCAGCAGATAGATAAACAGCATGATCGCGCCTGAGGCATTCACCAGAAAATTGAACACCCTGTCAGGCGACAGCACCGATGCGGCAAGTGCGAAATAGCTGAAGAGGCTGGCGATCAGGATCGCACGGGCAGGCACTTTCGCTTTGCTCAATTGCACACAAGATTGCGGCGCATCACCATTTTTGGCGAGACCGAACATGGCGCGTGAGGTGATATAGATGCCCGAGTTCAGGCACGACAACACGGCCACAAGCACGATGCTATTCATAATCAGATCGGCAGAAGGATAACCCATGACGCGTAACGCTTGGGCAAATGGCGATACGCCAACTTCGATTTCGTTCCATGGCACGATGGAAACGATCATCAGGATCGACAATACAAAGAATATCAAAATGCGTGTCGATACCGATATGGTCATACGCGCGATGGTGCTTGCGCCATCTTCGGATTCTGCGGCCGCCAGCGTCGCGATTTCGGCGCCGCAAAGCGAAAATATCGTCGTCGATACACCAACAAAAATGGCAGCTATACCCGCGGGTGCAAAGCCACCATGTTCGGTCAGGTTTGAAAAAGTCGGGCCGGAGGGCGACGTGATGCCCGTGGCATAAGCGGCGGTCGCAAGAATGAAGACGATAATCGCAATGACCTTTGTCGAGGCGAACCAGAATTCGAACTCCCCGTAGGATTTGGCGGACATCAAATTAACCGCGGTCAATATCGCCATCAACACCACACCGATTTGCCAAACCTCAAGCATCGGAAACCAGCCGTTGATAATCTTTGCGCCCGCAATTGCCTCAATGGCGATCACGACGACCCAGAAATACCAATAGAGCCATCCGACAAGAAACCCGGCCCAATTACCCACACCATTGCGCGCAAAATCGGGAAAAGTCTGAACACCAGGCATCACCATGGCCATTTCGGAGATCATCCGCATGACGAGTAATACGAGAAAACCCGCCAACGCGTAGCTTATAACGGCAGCGGGCCCGATTGTGCTGATTGCCGTCGATGAGCCAACAAACAGGCCAGCACCTATGATGCCGCCAAATGTGATCATCGAAACATGCCGGGACTTGAGTGTTCGGCTAAGTTCGTTCGCACCCGTTCCTGCTTGTGGCGTCGCTATGCTTTTGTCCATTTGTCGGATTCCCCCTCGTTCAAAACGGTTCTAGCTTTGAAACAAGCGATCTGTAAATGACGGCTATCAAACAAAATTGATGCCCGCCGTCTTTCGTGGCGAAAAAGTTGAAACGGACGGGTTATAATTTTTGCTTATAAGCCACGGCATTAGACTGACATGCGCCTGCAGGGCTGATATGGCATAGTCGAGGAGATGTAATAACCGAAATGGCCACCGTCTTAACTGACCACCGAAAAGAAAAAATCGCCACGATCGAGGCGCTGGATGCGCGGCTGCGCTGGTTGTCGTCATGGATTGTCCATAACGCCAACCATTTGCGAGAAAAGCGTGACGGCCTTAAGGTAGGCGGTCATCAGGCGAGTTGCGCTTCGATGACGGCGATTATGGCTGCGCTGTATTTCCATGCGCTTCGCCCGCAAGACAAGGTGTCGGTGAAGCCCCATGCAGGTCCCGTGTTGCAGGCCATCCATTATTTGCTGGGCAACCAATCACTGCAGCAATTGCAGCAGTTTCGCGCATTGGGCGGCGCACAAAGTTATCCGTCACGCACCAAGGATAAAATCCCCGTGGATTTTTCAACCGGCTCGGTTGGATTGGGCGTTGCGATTACGGCCTTTTCCAGCCTCGTTCAGGATTATCTGGTGGCGCATGGGTCGCTAGATGAAGCGGACGCCGGCCGCATGATATCGCTAATGGGCGACGCTGAGCTTGATGAAGGCAATATCTACGAATGCCTGATCGAAGCCTATAAGCACGACATTCGCAATTGCTGGTGGGTGGTTGATTATAACCGCCAGTCCCTGGACAGCACGACCGCTGACCGAATGTTCAGGCGCTTTGACGATATTTTCGAAACCTGCGGCTGGCGTGTTGTCACGTTGAAGAATGGCAAGTTGCAACGTGCGGCGTTCTCGCGGCCTGGCGGCAAATCGCTTGAGGACTGGATTGAAAATTGTCCCAATGCCGATTTTGCGGTGCTCACATATAAGGGCGGTGCGGCGTGGCGCGAACGATTGATCGCGGACATTGGTGGTAAGCCGCATGTGGCAAAGCTGCTCGACAGTTTTGACGATGACGGGCTCGCTGCACTGATGACCAACTTGGGCGGTCATTGCATCGAGTCTTTAATGGATGCGTTCGACAGCGCCGATGATGAACGACCGACTTTGTTTATCGCCTATACTGTAAAAGGCTACGGCCTGCCGCTGGCTGGCCATAAGGACAATCATTCGGGGATGATGAACCCCGCGCAGATTGAGCAGCTTCGCGCCAGCATGGGCGTTGAGGTCGGGCAGGAATGGGAACCATTTGCCGGATTGGGCGGAAATATCGCGGCGAGGCTGAAAGACTTCGTCGGGCAGAGCGTTCTCGCGCACAAACCGCAAGAGCCCGACGCGCCGGTGATCGCCGTTCCCGAGCGCCTTCCTGTGCCATCGGGTGATGTTCAGTCGACACAATCCGCTTTTGGCAATGTTTTGCTCGATCTCGCCAAATCCTCTGAGACATTAGCCGACCGTATCGTGACAACCGCGCCTGATGTTACGCAGACGACCAATTTGGGCGGATTTGTGAACCAACGCGGGCTTTTCCGCCGATCCGATGTGGCTGATATTTTCCGTGATGCCAAAATTCCGTCGGCGCAAAAATGGGCGGCGCATGCGGCGGGGCAGCATATTGAACTCGGGATTGCGGAAAATAACTTCTTTCTGTTGCTCACGTCGCTTGGCCTTTCCGCGCCGCATTTCGGAACGCGGCTAATTCCCGTTGGTACGGTATATGATCCATTTATCGCGCGTGGATTGGATGCGCTGAATTATGGTTGCTACTCCGATGCCCGTTTCTTGCTGGTTGGAACGCCGTCAGGACTGACCTTGGGGCCAGAGGGCGGTGCGCACCAGTCGATCAATACGCCGCTGATCGGGATGGGGCAGCCTGGCCTTGCCTATTTTGAACCGGCTTATGCCGATGAAGTCGCTTTGTTCATGCGCTGGGCATTTGAGCATATGCAAAAACCCGACGGCAGCTCGGTATATCTGCGCCTGAGCACGCGCCAAGTGCCGCAGGTGCAACGCGCCGGCACCGAATGGGAAGCGGACGCGTTAAAAGGCGGATATTGGTTGCGTCAACCTGCACCCGGCGCTGAAGCGGCCATTGTTTTCACAGGTGCAATTGCACCTGAAGTACTGGCCGCTTTTGACCAATTGGCGGATGATATTCCCGGATTGGGCGTGTTAAATGTTACTTCGCCCGATGTTCTGCATCGCGACTGGTCTGCCAGCAAGGCCGCGCGCTGGACTGATAAGCCTACGCAAACGTGCCATGCAGAAGATCTGTTATCGGTTTTGGCACCTGACGCTGGGCTCGTGACGGTGATTGATGGTTCGCCCGGCGCGTTGTCTTGGCTGGGCGGCGTCACGGGGATGCGCGTAAGTCCGCTTGGCACGGATCGTTTTGGCCAGACCGGGGATTTGATCGACCTTTACGACACATACCGCCTTGATGCCGCTGCGATTATTGATGCCATGGCCGAGCTGTTTCTGAAACGTTAGTCCAGCCTTGGGCACCGTGCCGGTTCCGCCCTTTTGTCAGCCCTGCAGCAGAATAATCTAAACCAGTGCGCGACAAAACAGGTTAGCGTTGCGGAATGCATGATGCAGCGGGATTGCCACGGCGACCCAAAACATTCTAGAACCACAAGGATATTCAATTTTACCCAGCGAGCAGCTCAAACATGGCCTGCGCCGATATTGAGGAGTTTACCGTGCAGTCAGTCACCACGCAGAAAATCGAAGATATCCTTGTTGTTCTGGTCGATAACCCGCCCGTTAATGCGCTGTCATGGCATGTCCGGCAGGGGCTGAAAGACGGTTTTGAACAGGCACTTGCTGACGACTCGGTCAAAGCGATTGTGCTGCGTTGCGCGGGATCAACCTTCATTGCAGGTGCCGACATCACGGAATTTGGAAAGCCGCCGCAAGGACCAGATTTTAACGCGGTGCTCAACATGATTGAAGCTGCGCATAAGCCTGTCGTCGCTGCCATCCACGGGACGGCGCTTGGCGGCGGATTGGAAACGGCGCTTGTGTGCCATTATCGTATCGCGGTTCCATCGGCCCGACTTGGCGTTCCAGAGGTCAAGCTTGGCCTGCTGCCGGGCGCTGGCGGAACGCAAAGGCTTCCGCGTGTCGTGGGTATTGAGGCTGCCGCAAATATGTGCGCGCTTGGGGAGCATTTGCCCGCGGCTAAAGCGCAAGCGATTGGCCTCGTCGACAGGCTTGCCGGCGAAGATAGCTTGGCGGAAGATGCCATCGCTTATGCACGCGAATTGATTTCTGCCGGTCCTCGGCCGACCCGCGACCGGCCTCTGACGGGCGATGTCGGCGTCATTGAACAGTTGAAGGCTGCCAATGCCAAAAAATGGCGCGGCTTTGATGCGCCTTACGCCAATTTGGCGTGCGTTGAGGCCGCGACACGACTGCCATTTGATGAAGGCATGAAGTTCGAACGTACTGAATTTCTTAAGCTGATGGGCGGTTCACAATCGGCTGCGCAACGCCACATGTTCTTTGCCGAACGCCAGGCCGCGAAAATTGACGGGCTGCCCAAGGATTTGGCACTGCGCGACATTAAGAAAGTCGGTGTCATTGGTGCAGGCACCATGGGCGGCGGCATATCGATGAATTTCCTGTCCAAGGGGATTCCGGTGACCATCGTCGAGATGGTCAAGGAAAATCTGGATCGCGGTGTGGGCGTCATCCGCAAGAATTACGAAAATAGTGCCGCCAAGGGCCGCTTCACGACCGAACAGGTCGAAGGCATGATGGGTCTGTTGACGCCGTCACTCGCGCTTGAGGACCTCGCGGATTGCGACCTCGTGATTGAAGCGGTGTATGAGAGCATGGACGTCAAGAAAGAGGTGTTTGGCAAGCTTGACACCATTTGTAAGCCCGGTGCGATTTTGGCGTCGAACACGTCCTATCTTGATGTCGATGAAATCGCGGATAGCACCTCGCGTCCTCAAGACGTGGTTGGCATGCACTTCTTCTCGCCTGCCAATGTGATGAAATTGTTGGAGGTCGTCCGCGGCGCAAAGACTGCGGATGACGTGCTCGCAACCGCGATGGCCATCGGCAAGAAAATCGGCAAAGTGGCGGTGGTCGCTGGCGTCTGTCACGGCTTTATTGGCAACCGGATGCTGTCAACGCGCCAGCAACCCGCGATGCAATTATTGTTGGAAGGCGCAACGCCAGCCCAGATCGACAAGGTCCACACCGATTTTGGCATGCCGATGGGGCCTTTCCAGATGAGCGATCTTGCTGGCCTTGATATTGGCTGGCACCGCGACCCAAGCCGTATTGAAACGATCCGTGATGCCTTGTGCGCGGCGGGCCGCTTTGGCCAGAAAAACGGCAAGGGCTTTTACGATTATGATGAAAAGCGCGTTGGCACACCAAGTGCTGAGGCTCTCGCTATCATCGAAGAGTTCCGGTCGACCTCTAACTTGCCGAAACGTGACATCAGCGATCAGGAGATTGTCGAGCGGACACTCTACCCGATGGTCAATGAGGGCTACAAAATACTTCAGGAAGGCAAGGCCCAGCGGCCGTCCGATATCGATGTGGTCTGGATCTATGGCTATGGCTGGCCCGTTTATCGCGGCGGCCCCATGTTCTGGGGTGATCTTGAAGGTGCTGGCAAGATCGTAGAAGCACTTGAGCGCCACGGCCTTGCGGTGGCCGAAAGTTTGAAGGCCAAGGCGTAAGCTCTAAGAGCCGATCAATAATGCATAGTGCGAACGGTTGTCGTAAATGACGGCCGTTTGCACCTTATCGCGCAGCTAAGGATCCGTGATCGTTCGCTGTGCAAAAAAGGCAGCCCCATTTCTGGAACCGCCAAGTTTTTTTGAGATGGATTAGCGCCGTTATTAAGGTGGGTGGGCACAACAACTCGCGCGGTGCGATAATCCGCGCATGGATTGTTGCAACCGGTTTTGCTCCCATAGCAAAAGTAAACAAATGTCAAAATGAACACATTGTCTGCATATAATATTGCGGCTGAAGCGCGCATCGCGTTCCTATCATACAGCCTTGCGCCTCTGTGCATTCAACCTCGCGTGCTGTCAAAGCCTTCGGGCAAGTGTCTTTTACAGCATAGATGGTCCGCGCATGCAGCAAGATGTGCAGATGGGCTTGCTTCAGCGATACGTGACAGCGCAATTAAATCGGGGTGCTATTCCAAAGTTGCACAATAGATATGCTATGGACAATTGATACGAGCAGGTAGGTTACCACAATCGGATGACGAACCTTCTGAAGGGTAAATGGCATGGCAATCACCGAGGATACTTGGAACAGCAATAGAGGCAATGCGAATGACCGAAAGGTGCCCGTTAACAAAATGAGAGAGAAAAACAGGGCTGCTACGTAGATAGCAAATAAAGTGCTCCGCGAAGGTGAGGGCGGGCCAAAAATGGCACGCACCCAGCGCGTATTTGCGTAAAAGCCAATGCACATAACCGAAAAAAGCGCGACGTTAAGCGCGCATGAGATAACCCACATTTATACTGCCCCGTACCTGCGTGATTCAGTCGGCCAAGAATTGCGGAACATAAGGTACAGAATTGTTACATCATGTAAAAAATCGGCACCAATATGGCTGGATAAAAAGAGCGGGATCATACGGGGAAGGCGTCGGAAAATATTAATCGCCTTTTATAAAAAGAGTTTTGCCCGTCCCGTAAGCATCGCGCCAGCGCGACGCGCAAATACATAAGGCGGCCCCATTTCTGGAGCCGCCAAGGTGCTTTTAGATGCGTCAGCACCGCTGCTATCTCCCCTTAGCAGTGGTACTGACGGAAGCGTACTTAGCTAACGGATTGTTACAATGGGTTTTTGAATATATTGGTCTCATTACAAAAGTAAACAAATGTCAAAATGAGCGCATCGCACGTGTCTTAAAGACGACAGCACCTCTGCTCTATTCAACGTGCGCTTGTGTAGTATGATTAGGAGTGACGAAAAGCCGCTAAAAACCGCTGAGTGGTCTTGCGGCTGCAGGGCATCGCCGAAAAGGGTCTGCAAATTCCGATAGGTCCCGACCACTTTCATCAGCGGCGTGCCGATGATGTGCTGCATTCAGCGCGCGAGCCGCGTCACGTGCTCGACGCATTGCGCCCAGCAATTGGCAGCGCAACGTTTTCAGCCCAGTGTCAGCGGTGCCTGGCTCCGATGGACGGCGAGATTGTCAATTGCAGCTGGTTCCGCCGTTATGCAGAACCCCCACCACGTTCGCAGCTTCATATTGTGCAGTTCTGGGATACCGCTTCCAAGTCAGCTGAGCATCACGACTATTCTGTATGCGCCACCTGGGGGACCCGAGGCGACGACCTGCTCTTGCTCGATATTGAACGCGGCAGGCGAGATTTTCCATCGCCAGAGCGGCGTATTGTCGAATTGGCGACCCAATGGAGCGACCGCCATATCATTATTGAAGACAAAGGGTCGGGCAGATCCCTCATCCAGCAGCTGCGCACAGAGCATCATGGCATCCCGTATCCAGCCGCGTTCCTGCCAAAAGATGACAAAATAACCCGTTTGCCTGCGCAATCAGCCCGCATCGAAGCTGGCCATGTTTGGCTGCCTGAGCGGGCGTCTTGGCTTGATGATCTTCGGGCCGAGATCGCGAGCTTTCCGCATGGTCGTCACGATGACCAGGTCGACTCTATCAGTCAGTTTTTGAGCTGGCGCTCCGATATGCGATTGCTGGGCGTGCAGTTTGCAAGGATAGGGGGAGTATGATGCCTGCGCTCAAAAGAACGTTCGCGTATACCAAAAGGAAGGTCCGCTTGGCGCTCAATATACGTCATTCAGCTTGGCATTGAATGGCACCAAAATAACGCACTATGCTGTGCTATTGCAATCATGCCCTGTGTTGCCCTACGGCAACGTTTCCGTTCCACCAACGATCAATAAATGTGGATTTACCTATGAGCGTTGCATATCCATGGAGGTGGAATGTTTTCTGAAATGCTAGCAAGCGCAATAGATACGCTTTCCAAAGTGTTGGAGCCCAACGGTCCTGCCCAGGCTGCGGCTGCGAGTAGCTTCACGCCAACAGATTTTAGCGTCCACTTCTTTTTGCAGTTAGCCATCATCATATTAACCTGCCGGATCGTCGGCAAACTGGGCCAAAAGTTTCTGGGTCAACCTCAGGTTGTTGGTGAAATGATCGCGGGCGTGATCCTCGGGCCATCATTATTTGGCTATTTTTGCGCTGATGCACAGGCCGCGGTTTTCCCCGGACCGACTAAAAACGTGCTATATTCTGGAGCACAGCTGGGCGTCGGTTTGTACATGTTTTTGGTCGGCACAACGTTGCAACTTGACCATTTCAAATCCAAAGCAAAGAGCGCGATAAGCGTATCGTTAGCGGGTATTGCTGTGCCGTTTTTGATTGCGGTATTGATAACCCCATGGCTGCTGACTGTTCCGGGTCTCTTTACACCCGGAATTCCGCAATCAAGCGCCACGTTGTTCATGGGAGCCTGCATCGCGCTTACCGCATTTCCGATGTTAGCGCGCATTATTAACGAACGTGGGTTGGCGAAAACGTCGCTCGGCACATTGTCACTTGCCGCCGGTGCGTTTGACGACGCCGTATCTTGGTGTGTGCTCGCAGTGGTGCTGGCAACCTTTGGCGCAGGCCCCGGAGTTGCCGTTCTCGCAATAGGTGGTGGGTTGCTCTACGCGACATTTATCGTCCTGTTTGGCCGCAAAATTCTCGCGCCGCTTGGCCGGATGGTAGAGCGCGAGGGCGCTATGAGCATGAATGTGCTTGGCATAACTATCGCTCTATTCTGTCTGTCCGCGTTCATCATGGACGCAGTCGGCATTCATGCAATTTTCGGCGGCTTCATTCTGGGGGTTGTTATGCCCCGCGGCCTTTTCGTTGAAGAGTTAAAGAAAAAGGTCGAGCCGCTTGCAGTCGTCCTATTGCTCCCGATGTTCTTTACCTATTCGGGGCTCAACACGCGCATGGACATGGTTAACACGCTTCCGTTGCTGCTGATCGCACTGGTCATTCTGGCGGGGTCAATCGTTGCAAAATTTGGTGCGTGCTATGTCGCGGCGCGGGTCGCTGGCGAAGACAATCGCACCGCATTAGGTATCGGCGCGTTGATGAATTCGCGTGGTTTAATGGAACTCATCATCATCAACATCGGTCTGCAAAAAGGCATAATCGGACCGACATTATTCTCAATGCTGGTGCTGATGGCCATTGTCACCACGATGATGGCAAGCCCATTGTTCGAGTTGGTGTACGGCCGAAAAGCGCGCGAAATAGGCGAGCTAGGGGCGCTGGATAAAAAGGATGAGGCTCTGGCCGATTGAACCCCGCTCTTTATTGGCGCGTGATGTTGAATTCGCGTCGATGTGCGTTCTAACCCCAATCAGGCGCATAACCATTTTATGGGCAATGGAAGCCCGGTTTGATTAGGGAAATTGCCTTTTTCAAGCAGGGGCGGGGCAATATCGGTTCAGATATTCGCCGTGTGACGGCATGTGCTGGACCACAAACTGGATAGATTTTTCCATTTCGTCAATTTCGCGGCGTGTATTTGGTTCGCTCACCGCGTCTGCCATGGCGTTGTGCCCGCCCATCTTGATACCCTGTCCCATCATGACAGCGGCCCAGCTGGTTTCGGTAAATAGCTCATCATCTTCGCGGAATATTTGGCCGTTTTGACGGAAAAGCTCGACCTTCTCGGTGAGGCTGTCGGGCACGGGCATGTTGCGGCAATAGTTCCAGAACGGACTGTCGTCACGCGTTGTGCTGTTATAGTGCAGTATAAGAAAATCCCGGATTCGGGCGTATTCTTTGCCGGTTAGGCGATTGAACGCATCTTCTTGCGCTTGCGTCACCCCATCGAGAGACAGCAACGCAATCAGCTTGTTAATCCCCGTATTCACGAGGTGAAGCGAGGTGGACTCAAGCGGCTCCATAAAGCCCGATGCCAGACCAAGCGCGACAACATTTTTGTTCCAAAACTTTTTACGTCGACCCGTTACAAAACGCAGGAAATTTGGTTCAGCGCCGGGTTTTCCAGCGATGTTGTTGATCAGAATGCTATGTGCTTCGTCATCAGACATATATTCATTGCAATAGACATGGCCGTTGCCATTGCGGTGCTGCAACGGCACCTGCCATTGCCATCCCGCCGAATGCGCGGTTGCGCGGGTGTAGGGCAACGGTCCGCTGCCATCTTCACGCAAGCACGGCAGTGCTACCGCACGGTTGCAGGGCAGATAATTGGACCAGTCATCATAACCCGTTTTCAGCGCCTGTTCGATCAACAGGCCGCGGAAGCCCGAGCAATCGATGAACAGGTCGCCTTTCAACACGTCGCCATTTTCCATGGTCACCGACGATACAAATCCGCTTTCATTGTCTAATGTAACATCAGAAATCTTGCCTTCACGGCGGACAACGCCGCGCGTTTCTGCATAATTACGCAAATATCGGGCGTAGCGCCCGGCGTCGATGTGATAGGCGTAGTTAACAGGTGGCAAGTCGTCGCGTTGATAATCTTCCGTTCGGGCAAAGCGCCCGAAATGCGCCGCCATTGTTTCCACGTTGAAAACCTGAATGGGGCGCTTGTCACCTGCTTGCTGATATTTGTGCCACACATGGTGAAATGAAATGCCATCGACCTGATAGCCATAATTGCCAAAGGGGTGGATATAGCTGTCGCCAATCTTGCCCCAGTTGACGAACTGAATGCCAAGCTTGAAACTGCCTTGGACCATGGAGAGCATGTCGCGCTCGTCAATTTCGAGCAGACGGTTAAAGTCCAGAAACGGAGGTATCGTCGCTTCGCCAACACCGACGGTTCCGATCTCTTCCGATTCGACAAGCGTAATTGCCACTGGACGACCCGCGCGAATACGGGACAGCGCAGCAGCGGCCATCCAGCCAGCGGTTCCGCCGCCCACAATGATGATGTGCTCGATTGCCATCCGACTTCTCCTTAAAAATGCTGCATAGTGATATAGACCAGAACTGCAAATTGTGAACGTTCATTTTTGCCTCTTGTGAACGCTCTCAATTGTGGATATGTGTTAAGATAAAGGAGGCATGTAAACCCTCCGAATCAACATCAGGGAGGTTCATTTGGCACGCAAATCTTTATTCGGAGCATCGCGATCGCAGCGTCTTGCTGTATTTACGACCGCTTCCAGCATTGCGCTATGTGCAGCGCAGCCGGTTTTTGCACAAACAGCTGATCAGCCCGCTGAAGCTACGGAAAGCGCCGAGGCTGAAGACGCGATCGTCGTTAGTGGCTATAAAAAGTCTCTCGCTGACTCACAGAGCATAAAGCGTGATTCTGACACATTTGTTGATGTCATTACGTCCGAAGATATTGGGGCGCTTCCCGATCGTTCCGTTGCAGAAGCATTGCAGCGCGTTCCTGGTGTCAACATCTCGCGTTTTGAGCAGCGCAATGACCCGGACCGTTTTTCGGTTGAAGGTTCAGGCGTTGTTATCCGCGGATTGCCATATGTCCTGTCCAACCTGAATGGACGCGAAATCTTTTCGGCCAATGGTGGTCGCGAATTGTCGTTCAATGACGTTTCGCCTGAGTTGTTGGGCCGTGTCGAGGTTTTCAAAAACTCAACCTCGGACATGCTGGAAGGCAATATCTCTGGCTCCGTCAACCTTGTGACGCGCAAGCCGCTCGACAAACCTGGCTTTCATGTCGCTGGTGCGATTGAAGGTAATTATGGGGACATGGCCAAAAAATGGTCGCCGGGTTTTTCCATTCTGGGATCAAATACCTTTGAAACCAACATCGGTACTTTCGGCTTGCAACTCGCTTACAGCCAGTCGGAACTGGCAACGCGAACCGATGCATCACAAATTACCGATCCTTGCTATCGCGACCGTTCACTGACGGGCCCATGTATCCGCGTCCGTCCCGTCGGCTCTGGCGGCTTCGGCAGTGGCACGCCTTTGAACGCATCCAACTTTCCGCCCGCAAATTCGGTTTTTGTACCGAAAGGTGCCGGCGTTCGTACGACCGACCTAAACCGTGATCGCAATTCATTTTCGGCAGTTGGCCAATGGGAAAGCAATGATGGCCGTGCCGAGGTTACCGTTGAATATCTACGTGCAGCAACCAATGCGACGTTAAATGAATATGCCGCTTTGGCTTTGGTCAATGACGATGCGCTGTTTCCCGTACTCGCACCAGGCACAACCGCGATCTATGACGGAAACCAATTCGTCGCAGGTACGCTGACTCAATCTTCTGGCGGGGTTAACGGAATTCCAACCGAATTGCTGCGTTTCCAACGTGAGGACACGGCAAAGACCGAAGATTTCTCGGCGCATATCAAGCTGAGCCCCACCGACCGGTTGCGTTTCAACTTTGAAGTACAGCACATCAAATCGGATCGTACCGAAGATGGCTTTATCTCGGCGATGCAGACCTATGCCGATTTGCGTATCGACAACCGTGGTAGCACGCCGCTGGTAGAGTTTTTACAGCCGGGGCTTGGCACATCACCGTCGAGCTATTTTAATGATCCAAGCAAGACCTTTTACTGGTTCCTCATCGACAATCAGGTGAAGAATGAAGGTGCATTGACCAGCATGCGCGCTGACGCCGAATATGACGTTAGCGATGACGGCTTTTTCAAAAAAGCGCGTTTTGGCGCACGTTGGGGTGACCGCAACCGCGTAACGCGCAGCGCTAATTTCTCCAACTGGGGCAATTTAGGTGCACCTTGGACAGGACGTGGCGGTAACTGGAACTGCGGAGATTACCAAGCATTCGGTTGTGGCGGTGCATATGTTCGCGACTTCCCGAACTCGGCCAATTTGCGTAACCCATTTGGTGACAACTTCCAGCGTGGTAATGCGCCGGTTCCGCTTGGAGATGGCTCTGCCTTCTTCTTCGGCGGCGACAATATGGTCGCGGACTATCTGAGCGGCGCTATCCGGACGCAGGCGAATGCGATTACCGCTTCCACCCTGACACCTAACGCATGGTTCCCGATTTCAGCACGCTCCGGCAACCTTCCCGGTGGTCCATGGACAGCTGGTGAAATTTCTGACGTCGAAGAAAGCACGTCCGCTGCCTATGCACGCGTTGATTTTGGCGCCGACTTTGGTGGCACAAAACTCAGCGGCAATATTGGCCTGCGTTATGTCAGCACCAAGGTGAGAAGTGGCGGTTCTTTCAGCTTACCAACGCCCGAGTTCTTCGACAATAACGGCAACCGTGATGGCATCGTCCAGCTGGCGGAAGTGCAGGGCTCATGTGCCTTTATTCTTGCCAATAACATCACACCGGTGCCTGGCTATTGCGGCTTGTCAGCCGCGCGCCAAGCGACATACGCGTCGTTGTTTACTGGCGAGGTCATTTCTGACCCGCTCAACATCCGCTACACAAACTGGCTCCCCAACTTCAACGCGAAACTTGATTTCGGCAACGGTGTCTTGGTGCGTGGTGCAATCTCCAAGGGTATTTCCCGGCCAGATCTATCCGCGTTCACATCGGGTGGCGGTGCATATGACAACACCAACAATCTGCGCGCTGGTGGGCTTTTGGCCACTGGTCCGTTGCTTGCCATCAACACGGGCAATCGATTCCTTCGCCCTGTTGAGTCCGTGAACTATGACCTCTCTCTCGAGTGGTATTGGGCAGACATTGGTTCGTTGACGGTTTCCGGTTTTGTAAAGGACATCAGCAATATCGTGAACAGCGGCGCCATAGTGCGTCCCTTTGTCACGCCGAAGGGCGTCAACACCGATATTCTGTTCAACACACCGGTGAATAGCGACGGTGGAACATTGAAGGGCGTTGAAGTTGCTTATCAGCAAACTTACGATTTCCTGCCTGGCCTATTAAGCGGTTTGGGCGCCGGTCTGACATATACCTATGTTGACGCGGGCGATTTCAACAACGCTTCGCTCGGTTCTGAACAGAGCCCGCTTTCGGGCGGTCTGCCGTTGGCTGGCGTCTCGAAGCACACGGTCAATGCCGTCGGATTCTACGAAAAAGGTCCGTTGTCGTTCCGCTTGGCGTATAACTGGCGGTCTGAATTTGTGCAGACACCGCGCGACGTCATCTTCCCGTTCTCGCCCATTTATGGCGAAGCAACAGGCCAGCTTGACGGATCAATCTTTGTCTCTGTGACCAAGCAATTGAAACTCGGCATTCAGGGCGTGAACTTGCTTGATGAAGTCACACAGACATCACAAGTGATCGATTTTGATGGCACCCGCGCAACCCGCTCGGCGTTCCGGAACGATCGACGCTTCACTTTCCTTGCTCGATTTGAATTCTAACACTGCGTATCAGTGTTGCGGAAAAGCGGACCTTGGTCATATGGCTTGGGTCCGTTTTTCTTTCAGCCCGCGTTTCAGGAGAAAGCTATGCCGTCCAGAATTGCCTTGCTCGGTGCTATGATTGGTTTGACGGCTTGCTGGACAACGGCGGCCAAAGGACAAGCTTCAGAAAGTGACTGGACACTTGTGTGGGCCGACGAGTTTGATGGTAGCAAATTGGATCGCAAAAAATGGAAGCCTGAAGAATCGTGCTGGGGCGGCGGCAATCAGGAGCGGCAATGCTACACTGATAGGCCCAAAAACATTAAGGTGGCTGACGGAAATCTGCATTTAATTGCGTATAAAGAGACATTTACAGGTCCCGATCTGCCTCCCGAATTTTCCAATAAGCCCTATCCGCAAAAGACGCAGGAATATACCTCCGGCAAAATCCGAACGCTTGGCATTTCAAGCTGGAAATACGGAAAGGTCGAATTTCGCGCGAAGCCACCCAAGGGCCAAGGCACCTGGCCTGCCGTATGGATGATGCCGGCCAACAGCGCTTACGGCGGCTGGCCGCTTTCGGGCGAGATTGATATTTTGGAGGGTGTTAACCTGGGTGCCACTTGCGAAACATGCACGGGCGGTGTTGGCGAGAACCGTATGATTAGTGCGATCCATTTTGGCGATTACGCACCGAAAAACAAATTCCACGATACGCGCGTGGCGCTGCCATCAAATGCTTTACCTTCTGATGAATTTCACATCTGGACGCTCGAATGGGGCGAAGGCGTGATGCGTTTCTACCTCGATGGCCGCAAATATTGGGAACGCACGAGCCCTGATTGGGAGACAGCTTCTCCGTTGGCGAAATCAAATCCCGTTGCGCCTTTTGACCAGCCCTTCTACATCATGGCCAACCTCGCCATTGGTGGCGGCCTTTCAGAGAAGAATAACGATAAAGGCGTTGCATCAAATGTAACACCAGCTGCATTGTTAATCGACTGGATACGCATCTACCAATGCAGCAGCGACAAGGAAAAAGGTCTGGCCTGCATGCAGGGCGACAAAGAAAGTAAGTAAGTTATGGCGAGACGCCGCCAGGCCGTCACAATTAAACATGTAGCAGCCGATGCGGGAGTTTCCCTGCAAACGGTCAGTCGTGTCATAAACAATGAGCCTAACGTCCGGCCTGCCATGCAGGAGCGGGTGCAGGCGTCCATTGATAAGCTTGGCTATGTCCCGTCCATCGCGGCGCAACGAATGAGTGGATCACGTTCGTACCTGATCCTTGCGATCAACGACCGGGAACGCACAATTGCCGATTGGCGGAACCGCCAAGGGTCTGACTGGGTAGACCAAATGCTTTTCGGTGGCATGTTGAAATGTGCCGAACATGGATACCGGATGATCTTTGAATTGGTCGATACCCATAATGACCATGTCGAGCGCGAATTGGGCGCCGCCATTGCGGCGCTTCAGCCAGACGGCGTCATCCTGACGCCACCCCACTCTGAAAATCTGCTCATCACCGGATTTCTTGCCAAACGCAAAATCCCCTTCGCCCGCATCGGATCGATCACATCGGGGCCGGGAATTGCGATGACGATGGATGACGAGGGCTCGGCCCGACGTGCAACCGAACATCTCATCGCGCTTGGCCATAGCAGGATTGGTTTCATTGCTGGCCCTCAGGAATATGACCTGTCCAATTGGCGTATCGACGGGTGGCGCGAGGCGATGACCAGCGCCGGGCTTTCCTGCGATGCGGTATGCGTCAGAGGCGATTTTGGATATGACAGCGGTGTGCTGGCGGCAAACGCACTGCTCGATTTGGAAGACCCGCCCACGGCGATCATCGGCAGCAATGACCAAATGACGCTTGCCGCTTTGGACGCGGCCAAGGCGCGGGGCTTACACATTCCCGGCGATTTATCCCTTATCAGTTTCGACAATACGCCCGTTGTGCGTTTTACGGTGCCCGAACTCACTGCGGTTGATCAACCGATTGCCGCAACCTTTTCGAAGGCGGTGGAACTATTGATTACAAATGGTGACGCGCCCGTGCCGCATCAACCGGTTGTTATTGAGGGCCGCCTTATAGAACGAAGCAGCACCGCGCCGCCGTCTGCACATGGTCGCGCATAAATCTGCGGACAGCCGCCGGCAGTCGGCGATTTTCATGTATTTGTATGCGCTTGCCGCATCTGGCGGTGCTGTCGCCTATATGCCGTTTCTGACGATATTGCTGCCGCTGCGCGCGACAGACATCTCCGGCAATGGCGCCCTTGGCATGTTGGCGATAGCGGCCTTTGTGGGCGCTATCGCCGCAAGCGTGGCCAATATCGCCTTTGGATGGGCCAGTGACAAAACCGGCGCACGACGCCCGTGGATATACGCTGGATTAGCCGTATCGACGGTTTTGCTGGTTACCACAGCTTATGCCAAGAGCCCGGCGGCGATGATCGCCATCATCATTTTCTGGCAAATCGGCCTGAACATGATGCTCGCGCCCTTAAGCGCGTGGGCCGGTGATACCATTCCCGATTCCCAAAAGGGCTTCCTTGGCGGTCTATTGGCGCTAGCGCCCGGGATGGGCGCGCTTTCAGGCGCGTTTGTAACAATGAACGATGCTTTTCCATCGGAGCACCGTGAAATCATTATCGCGATGTTGGTTATAGCGATGATCAGTCCGGTGCTGATTTTTGGCAGACCGATATCGATTCCGGGGCTGAACACCGCGCCGACGGATCAAACAACCGATGGGGAACAGAGCGCCGTAACACGGAACGCCGCCGTTAAAATGTGGATTGCGCGCTTATTGGTACAAATTGCAGAAGCTTCATTATTTGCGTTTCTCCTTTTATGGTTCCGCAGCGTCGATCCTGATTTCGGCGAAAATAATGCCGCGAATATCTTTGCTCTTGTTCTGGGTATGGCTGTGTTTTTAGCACTAGCTGTCGGCCGCTGGTCCGACCGTGCAAACCGGCCCATTCTCCCGCTCATTTGTGGGGCAGCGGCAGCATCGGCCGGACTTATCATCATGTCGGTTTCGTCATCTTTACCGGTCGCCATTGCCGGCTATGTGGTCTTTGGTTTGGCGAGCAGCCTTTTTCTGGCGTTGCACTCAAGCCAGACCTTAAGGGTGTTGCCCCGTCCACAAACGCGCGGACGGGATTTGGGCATTTTCAACCTGACGAACACCGTGCCATCGCTCATCATGCCATGGCTGACGCTGGCTTTGGTGCCCGCTTATGGCTTTGGCAGCCTGTTTCTGTTGCTAGCGGTGCTGGCGGTCATTGCGTGCCTGTTATTGGCAACAATGCCGCGCCAGCATGCGCGCGATTAGGCAGGCTTACGCGCGTAGATCCCGAATGCCGCGATGATCGCATAGCACAGCATCGGTAGCGTGAACGCTATCGCCAGACTTCCCGTCACATCAGCGATGATGCCCGTGAGCAGCGGAACAACAGCGCCGCCGACGATGGCGACGTTGATGATGCCCGAACCGTCGGCCGCGCGTGACCCGAGCTTTTCACACGCCAGCGTGAATATGGTCGGGAACATGATCGCATTGGTCAGGCCCACGGCCAGCAAGGCATAGCCCGCAACTTCGCCCGTGCTTTGTGTGGAAAAGATCAGCAGTGCAATTGCGGCCACCGATACAGACGCCAGCACCTTCCCCGGGCTCAGCACACGTAGCACTACAGAGCCGATGAACCGGCCCACCATGGCGCCACCCCAATATAGACCAATAAGCTTACCAGCATCCTGCTCGGGCAGAGCCATGACATGATCTTGCATCAAATAATTGACGATGAGCGAGCCAATCGCGACTTCGGCGCCGACATATAGGAAAATGCACAAAGCACCGAAACCGAAACGAGGCCGATTCAACAAGTCGAGGCCAGCCAAGCCCTCGCTCGCTTCATGCTTTTCGCCCTTCAGCGCATCGCGAAACAGCCATACGACTGCGGCAACAATCGCCAGTGCCACCGCAATACCCAAATAGCCGTTCACAATGGCTTGGCTCTCTGCAGTGCGATAGGCGTCAAGCTCCACACCGGATAGTTGGTCAGCGGTTACCGTCGCGAGGCTCCCGAGAATAAGGATAGAACCAACGATCGGAAAAACCGTGGTGCCAAGCGAATTGAACGCCTGAGCAAAGGTCAGGCGGCTGTGCGCCGTGGCAGGTTTACCAAGCATGGAGATCAATGGGTTGGAAACCACTTGGACAATGACCACACCGCTTGCCAACACAAACAATGCCAACAGGAACACGCCATAGGTCGCGGTCTGGCTCGCGGGAATGAACAACAGACAGCCCGCCATCATCGTCAAAAGGCCGGCAACCGCGCCGCGCATATAGCCGATTTTCTTAACGAGCCGCGCGCCGGGAATGCCGATGACGGCATAAGCGGCAAAGAAACAGAACTGCACAAGCATCGCTTGCGTATAATTGAGCGTAAACAGCTCTTTTAACTTCGGGATGATAACATCGTTGAGGCTTGTGATGCCGCCGAAGATGAAGAACAACCCCATCACGAACAATTGCAATTGCGGTGCGTCGATATGGGTATCACCATTATCTGCTGACGCAGATGCGCCGGGTGCCAATGCCATCTTCTCTCTCCCTTGGTTTTAGCGCGCTTTGCCGGGGCAGGACGCGCCTTTTTTTGTCGTTTCGATATGAACGTTGCGAATTGTCGCAACAAGGCCTTTCGCCGCCTGCATACGTATCGGGGAACCGACCGCGTCCAACTTCGCACCAGCTGCGGCAAAGCAACGCAGCGGAATGCGGGTTTGTGTGGGCGTTCCCTTTGGCAATGCGCGCATCGTGGTTTTTATATCAAGCGCAGCGCCACCAAAGGACAGCATGACTGGCCCGGTCGCGGGCTGATCAATGCGCCAGTCGATGAGCAGCGACCAGTCTTCCTTCAACGGCTTGCTCAAATCGACAGCAGGCCCGTTGACTACGAAAGCACCATCCGCGTTCCACGTGAATTGGCGTGCATCTTCCTGCGCGGACATATCAACAGCCCGCGCGCTAATCGAACCGTCCATCTGCAAATTCCAAGGAGCGGGCACCTTGCCCCGGACGAAATATTGCGTGGCGATGGTCAGCGATGACAAATCGACGCGCGGGTCTTCGTTCACCGGAGCAAGCTTGTTCGCTTGCGTGTAATTGAGGCCATAGCCGAGCGGGAAAAGCGGCGTATCAACCGGTGACCGCGCATCCGCTGGCCAACTGAAAGACAAGCGGCCCGTGAAGTCGCGCATCGGCTTTCCGTTTGCGCCAGCGACCAACACATCGGCGACACCCCGGCCTTGCGTGCCCGGCAACCATGCAGCCACAAAAGCGTCGGCTTGGTTGATAAGCTTGCCCGTAAACATGGGCCGTCCAGATAGGAACAGGACCACAACAGGAATATTCTGCGCCTTCAATCGCGCGATCATTTCCTCTTCGGCAGGCTGGGGCCGGAATGCGAGGTTTGGCACATCGCCTTCAAACTCGGCATAAGGCTTTTCACCCAGGACAATGATCGCCACATCGGGCTTCTTTTCAAAAATACCCGATGCCGAAATATTGGCCATGCCGCCGCCTGTTTTAACCGCTTCCGAAATCGCACGGCCAATCGTCTGACCGTTGGTGAAATCGGCAGCAGTGGTATCCGTGCCTTGCCAGCTAATCGTCCAGCCGCCGGCCTGCATCGCCATATTGTCCGCGCCGGAACCGGCGATCAGGACATTGCTACCATTGCGGATGGGCAGAACGCCGCCATCATTCTTGAGCAGCACCAGTGATTTCGATACCGCCTCACGCGCAAGATCGAGATGCTCTTGCTTGCCAACCAAAGATGTTTGCCCCCGCACAGTCGGTGCATCGCCCATGAGGCCAAGTTTGTATTTCACGCGCAATATTCGCCGCACTGCATCGTCCAACCGTGCGGCGGGGATCCGGCCATCCCGCGCCGCTGCCAGCGTCGACGCAAATAGCCCCTTCCAGCTGTCAGGTGCCATGAACAGGTCCAGCCCGGCATTAATGGCCGCAGCACAATCTGTCGCGGAGCAGCCCGCTACTTGCCCATGCCCATTCCAATCGCCAACAACCAGCCCGGCAAAGCCCATCCGGTTCTTCAAGACATCGGTCAGCAGAGAGGCATTGCCATGATGCTTCACCCCGTTCCAGCTTGAAAAGCTCGCCATAACGGTCAGCGCGCCTGCGTTGATAGATGCGGGATAGCCCTGCGCATGTTTTGCGACCAGTTCGGTTTCGGTGATCTGGGCATCGCCTTGGTCGCGGCCGTCCATGGTGCCACCGTCGGCAAGGAAATGTTTTGCAGTTGCGGCAACATGCGTGGCGTCCAACGGCGCGCCCGCGACCAGATTGCCTTGCAAACCAGTGGTCATCGCACCGGCATAAGCCGCAATCAGCGCAGGATCGGAGGAATAGCCTTCATATGTTCTGCCCCAGCGCAAATCTTGCGGGACAGCCAGCGTTGGCGCAAAGGTCCATTCAATTCCACTGCCTGAAATCTCCGCTGCCGTAGCCTTGCCAATGCGTTGGATTAAGTCGACATCGCGGGCCGCGCCAAGTCCGATATTATGCGGAAAAATGGTTGCCTGCGGCAGGTTTGAATGCCCGTGCACCGCATCGACACCAAATAAGATGGGCACGCCAGCGCCTGATTTACGTGACGCATCCCGAAACGCACTCACCAACTGGGCCCATTTTGCAGCGTCAGCGCGTTCGTCGCCATAAGGTCCGGAATTACCGCCCGCAAGGATAGAGCCAAGCGGATATGTCTTTAGATCCTCAGGCGTGATTGCGCTGATGTCAGCCTGAATTATTTGACCGACCTTCTGCTCCAACGTCATTTTTGAAATCAACGCCGTTATTGCGTCTTCGGTTTTAGTATCGGTAATCGCCGCGGGACTTTGGGCCGCTGGCCAGTTGGCAACATTTGCAGTCGTCGCAGCAGAAGGCGCCGCCGGCGTCGCAGTCTGTGGGTGCGTCACCGCCGAAACACATCCTGCCGACACGAAGGCCATCAGTGCCATCGATCCCCTTAACCGCATCAAACCCACTCCAAAACTTCGTTGTGAACGTTATCATAATTTGATGACAGCAACGGTGGGAGAAATCAAGCTTCATCATGGTACCGCGCAGCCAAAACAGGCAGTCCGGTCCCGGCTCAATTGACGGCATTCAAAGCGCACCAAGAAAATCCCGAAAGCCGCGCTTTGTAAAGGTCATCGCAAATGGCCGAAATTGGGCCGGGACAGGACTGGCGGCTTCCATACGTGGATCAATCAATAGCTGCCGTTTAGGTAGTCTCAACGCTTGGCAGCTGCCGCTAACTTGATGGCTATTCGTTGAAGTCAATTGGTTGTATAAAAACAGTCATTTATTCAGGTGCTCTGACTAGAATGATTAATGGCAAAAACTCAGCGGAAAGCTGAGAATTTGCGTCTGGCAATCGACTATTGGATATCCACACTTACTTCAATTTGACCGCCGATGTGCCAAAACGTAGCCGCCTCTCGGCGCTGATCTAACCGTCTATTTTTGTGCCGACTTTCAAAAAGTATTGCTCGCCAAAATCAGCAGCGCAATTGTTACTGCTTCAACCATCATCGGAAACAGTGTCGGTGCGGTACGGCTAAAAACCTTCTGGCGTGATCCCTACTATATGGCCGGACAAAAGGCATATTATCATGCCCGCGTTTTACAAATTCCAACGCCGCGCTATTAGCTGTATCACGCGATCAAATTGGGGCGTGACACGGGCAAGCCCCTGACCATTCAGGAACGGGCCTATACATCACCCATCTGGGTGTCGGCAAAGTCATAGTAATGAATGTTAAGGGAGAGGCGACAATGAAGCGATCCATCAAGAGCCGTTGGCTGGCGGGTGCAGCCTTGCTCGTTCTCTCAACCCCCGCCGTTGCGGACGAGGCTGATCGCAGACAGGCGCTTTTCGGTGATGTCCATGTGCATACCGGACTGTCGTTCGATTCCTATATTTTCGGAATCAGGCGCACACCGGATGATGCATATCGATATGCGCTTGGGGAAAGCGTGCGCCATGCCAGCGGCTATGACATTCAGTTAAAGGGCGGCGCGCTCGATTTCTATGCGGTGACCGATCACAGCGAATATCTGGGCGTGTTGCCCGCCATGGATGATGCATCCAGCCCGATGTCGTTAATCGATTATGCCAAGGATATGTTCTCAAATGTGCGCGACAAGATTGCGGCGGCTTTTGGCAGGGTGTTTCAGTCGATTACTGATGGCAAACCCATCCCTGAAATGGACAATCGCGAGGTTGTCCGTTCGGCATGGGCTGAATTGAACGGCGCTGCAGAACGCTTTTACAAACCCGGCAAATTCACCACCTTCACAGGTTATGAATATACCTCCCAGCCGGGATACGGAAATCTGCACCGCGTGGTGTTGTTCAAGGGCAGCCGCGTGCCGGAACAACCATTTGGATCTCTTGATTCCGTCAATCCCGAAGATTTGTGGACATGGCTGGATGGTAACCGCGCGAAGGGAATTGATGGCATTGCTATTCCGCATAATAGCAATGTCTCTGATGGCCGCATGTTCCAGCTGACCGACTTTGCAGGCAAGCCCATAGACAGTGCCTATGCCGAGACGCGGATGCGCAATGAACCGATTGTCGAGATGAGCCAGGTCAAAGGCACGTCAGACACGCATCCCTTGCTCTCCCCCAATGACGAATGGGCTGATTTCGAAACCTATGACACGTTGCTCGGCACAGACATCAAGGGCAAGGCAGACGGCAGCTATATTCGTCAAGCGCTGCAGCGCGGGCTAGCGATTGAGGAGAAGACCGGGCGCAATCCCTATCAGTTTGGACTAATCGGATCGTCGGATACGCACAATGCCGGCGGGCCCGTGGAAGAGGATCATTATTTCGGCAAAACCGGCCTGAACGATGGAACTCCGGAGGGCCGCCGTGCCGTGAACTATGCTGGCGAGGAGAATCTCAAAGGATCGAACGCCACACCCTTTTATAAATGGAGCGCAGCAGGACTAGCTGGGGTTTGGGCAGAGCGGAATAACCGCGAAGATATTTTCGCAGCCTTCCGACGCAAAGAGACCTTCGCAACGTCCGGCCCACGCATCAAGGTGCGGCTGTTTGCGGGCTATAACTATCCCGCAGCCATTTTCGCCCGCAAGGATTTTGCGAAGCTGGCATATGGACAAGGCGTCCCGATGGGCAGCAATCTGGCTTTGGCAGGGCGCGGCGCACCAACTTTCCTCGCACAAGCCATCAAGGATGCGAACAGTGCCGGGTTGCAACGCCTGCAGATCATCAAGGGCTGGAGCGAGAATGGGCAGTTGAAAGAGGCGGTCTATGACATAGCCTGCGCATCAGGCGTTCCCGATAACAAGACCCACCGCTGCCCGGCGGTCGCTGCCAATGTAAATACCAAGACCTGCCGGATCAATCCCAAGCTCGGCGCACCCGAATTGAAGATAGCTTGGCGAGACCCGGAATTCGATGCGAAACGTCGCGCCTTTTATTATGTACGTGTATTGGAAAATCCAACATGTCGTTGGTCAACTTATGAAGCCAATTTACTGGGTAAGCCGGTACGCAAAGAATTACCTTTGACGATACAGGAGCGGGCGTGGAGTTCGCCAATATGGGTGCGGGGATGAGCATGAAAAACTGGCTGATTGGAACCGCCGTCGTCATTTCGGTGGCGACCGCCGTTGTCGCGCAACACGCAGCGCCTGCAAAACCAGCCCGCGAATATTCACCTAATCTGGCCGCAGATTATCCTGATCGCGTCTACTTTGGGGATACCCATCTCCACACCAGTTACAGTGTGGACGCCGGCATGGTGGGTGACCGGCTGGGGCCGGACGAGGCGTACCGCTTTGCACGTGGCGAGACCGTGACGGCCTCCTTTGGGCACAAGGCGAAGTTACGCCGTCCGCTCGATTTTCTTGTCATCGCGGATCACGCGGAATCGATGGGCCTTGCTCCCTTGGTGGTCAGCAAAGACCCATTGGCGATGAACGATCCGGGTGGCCGAAAGCTGATCGACTTGGTTGCGGCCGGTGACGTGGCTGCAGCTTATGTGTTTCAGGCGCGCGAACGCAATGCCGGGCGCACGATCTTGCACAATGATGCGGTTCGCCGTCCCGTGTGGAACCGGATCACCGCCGCTGCTGATCGCTATAATGACCCCGGCAAATTCACCGCATTTATCGGCTATGAATATACCTCTGCCCCTAACCGTAACAATCTCCACCGCGTGGTCATGTTTCGCGACGGTGCCGAAAAGGCAGATAAGATACTTCCTTTATCCGCCATAGAATCATCAGATCCTGAAAAGCTTTGGGACTATCTGGAAAATTACGAAGCAGCGACCGGAGGCCGAGCGCTCGCCATTCCGCATAATGGAAACCTCTCCAATGGTCGGATGTTCGATGATGTCACTTTTTCAGGTGCCCCGCTCTCGGCCGATTATGCGCGCCGTCGCCAACGGTGGGAACCGCTGTACGAAGTCACCCAGATCAAAGGTGACGGTGAAACGCACCCCTTGCTTTCAACGCGCGACGAGTTTGCGGATTATTACCGATGGGATCGCGGCAATTTCGGCACCAAGCTGAAGACCTCCGATATGTTACCGCGCGAATATGCGCGGCAAGCGCTGCAGCGCGGCCTAGCCTATGAAGCGAAGTTGGGTGTCAATCCGTTCAAGTTTGGGATGATCGGATCGTCTGACAGTCACACAAGCCTAGCTGGAACAGTCGAAGACAATTTCTACGGCAAAGTGTCGCCGATGGAGCCTGGTAGCGGCGATGCACGCTATGATGAAGCGATCATCCAGCCGCTCGCCCAAATGGAAGGCACGCGCCAGTTCGGTTATGAATCACTGGCGTCCGGCCTTGTAGGCGTTTGGGCGCGCGCGAACACCCGCGAGGAGATTTTCGACGCGATGATGCGGCGCGAAGTCTTTGCCACCACCGGCTCGCGGATGCGGCTACGGATGTTCGCCAGTTGGAATTTCACGGCTGCGGATAAGGCTGCGCCCGATTTCGCGCGCACCGCCTATACAAAGGGTGTCCCGATGGGATCAAACCTGACGGGCGGTGGTGCGGCTCCCACATTTCTGGTCGAAGCTATGCGCGATCCCGACGGCGCAAACCTCGACCGCATACAGATCGTCAAAGGCTGGATCGACAGTGCCGGCAAAATGCAGGAGCGTGTCTTCGACGTGGCATGGAGCGGCAACCGCAAGCCGGGGCGTGGCGGCAAGCTGCCCGCGATCGGTAACACGGTGAAAGGCGCGACCTACAGCAACAGCATTGGCGCTCCGGTTCTGTCGGCATTCTGGCGCGACCCCAGCCACCGGGCGGGTGAGCGCGCCTTTTATTACGCGCGCGTGCTTGAAATCCCGACGCCGACATGGTTGGCCTATGACATGGCGCAAATCGGTCCTCGTGCCTTGCCAAAGGATGCTAGGATGGTTCATCAGGAACGTGGCTATGGGTCACCAATATGGATTGGGTCGCGATAGGAGACGATGGTTTTGAAAGATCGATTGCGTGCGGCGCTCAGGGAACCGCTGGTTCACTTTCTTCTCATGGGCTTCGCGCTCTTTCTTTTTTTTGCTTGGCGCGGCGATGCTGTTGATCCCGAAAGCCGGACGATTACCATCACCGAAGAACAGGTGGAACGACTGGCCGCAAGCTGGGCGCAGACTTGGCAGCGCCCGCCGTCGCAGTCCGAGCTAGACGGGCTAATCCGGGATTTCGTGAAGGAAGAAATTTATTACCGTGAGGGACTCCGGCTAGGTCTGGAACAAGATGATGCCATCATCCGCCGCCGCATAAGATCGAAGATGGAATTTCTTGCGATTTCAGAACTTGAGAACGAAGTGCCTAGTGATGCGTCCTTGCAGGCGCTCCTTGACAAAAGTCCGCAAACTTATGCTCAGGACGCACGATACAGCTTTGACCAGATTTATTTGGGGGCGCAGGATGAAGCAGCCGCGCTCAGCCGTGCCAAGCAGATATTGGAGAGCCTAAAAAACGGCGCAGACTGGCAAAATCTGGGCGATGCAATCTCGCTGCCGCGTAGCCCTGACAATGTTGACCGCACGCGGATTGCTTCGGACTTTGGTGATGACTTCGCCGCTGCCTTGGCGGGCTTGAAGGCTGGTGCTTGGTCTGGCCCCGTCGCATCGGGCTTCGGGCTGCATCTTGTCCGTATCCGGGCAGTGCAAACGAGCTCCAAGCCCAAGCTTGCCGACGTGCGGCAGAAGCTAGAAAATGACTGGCGCGCACAAACGGTAAAGGACCGGGAAGCCAAAGCCTATCAGACGCTGCTCGACGGTTATACGATCAAGATTGCCATACCGTGATCCGCTGGGTTTGGTTCGCACTGGTAACGCTTTTCCTGATCGCGCAACCCGCGCGTGCAGATGAATTGCGCCCCGGCTATCTGGAGTTCACGCAAAAGACCGACGTAGACTGGACGCTTATCTGGAAGGCTCCGATGCGCGGCGGGGTGACCCCTGCGACGCAGCCCGTCCTGCCCAAGGGCTGCACCGCCAAGGGCGATCCGCAGCGCGAATTGGGCGAGATGGCGGTGATCTCTACCTTTGCAGTCTTTTGCAAAGGGCCGGTGGCGGGGCATTCGATTGGACTGTCGAACTTCTCCGCCGCGCAAACCGATGTCCTGGTGCGCGTTGCGCCGCGCGGCCGCCCGGTGCAAGCCTTGCGGCTCACCGCCTCCGAACCCGCCGTTGAAATCGCAGCAAAGCCTGACGCATGGCAGGTCGCGCACACCTATTTCGTGATCGGCGTGGAGCACATCGTTTTTGGCTATGACCATTTGCTGTTCGTGGTGTCGCTCGTGCTGCTCCTGACTGGCTTTCGCACGATAGCGATGGCGGTGACCGCATTCACCGTTGCCCATTCTATCACCCTCATTGGCACCACACTCGGCTTTTTGGGCCTGCCACAGCGTCCGGTAGAAGCGATTATTGCGCTCTCTATCGTGTTTCTCGCTGTGGAGATTGTGAAGAAAAAAGAGGGTGCGCCGCGGCTCTCGGAGCGTTTGCCTTGGGTGGTCGCGTTTCTGTTCGGCTTGCTGCACGGTTTTGGATTTGCAGGCGCACTCAAGGAAATCGGCCTGCCTGAAAGCGATGTGCCGACAGCGCTGCTTACCTTCAATCTGGGCGTCGAGGCTGGGCAATTGATGATTGTCGCGGCAACCCTTGGATTGCTCTGGGCGGTGCGCAGGTTCCAGCCCAGCTGGACGTGTCCTGCGATCCGCCTATCAAGCTACGCCATCGGAGCCATCGCCTCGATGTGGTTGCTGGAACGGGTACTGCTGTGATCGAAAGCCTGACCGGCATTTCGCTTAGCGAATTGCTTGCGATCTGGGCGATCATTTTTGTTGCCGGCTTTGTCCGCGGATTGACCGGTATCGGCCTTGCCGTTGTGCTTGTTCCGCCGGTCAATCTTGTTTTGCCTCCGGAACGCACAGTGTTGCTGGCAATATTGATCGG
>CALDKP010000008.1 GCA_937898535.1 uncultured Sphingomonadales bacterium
CGGATTTTTGATCACATCGGCCAAAAGGTCGAGCGACAGGCCCAAATTTGGCTTTACCGCACGCAGGCTTGCAACTGTCCGGTCAAGCGACGATCCGACATTGACGTCGGCGCCCAATTTCTCCTCGGTTTCCGCAAGCTTGGTCGACGTGAGGGTCTGTGTACCTTCCAACATCATCGTCGACATCATTGACGCGATACCGCGCTTGTCTGCGGGATCGGCTGCATAGCCCGCGTTGAAACTGACCGCTACGCGGACCGTTGGCACGGCTGCCCGCCGTGCGAAGAAAACCTTGATACCATTGCCAAGCGTTGTTTCCTCAACGGTCGGGAAATCCAGCGCTGGGGTGCCGGTTGGCTCTGGGAATGTGCTGCGGTCTTGAAACGCCAAGGGCGCAGCCGCAACCATATCCTCGGTTCCGGGGGGCGCGTAAAAAGCAGGCGATGTAAGCGTACCTGTACGGCTGCCCGATCCTGCTGCCACTTCCTTATACGCTTCACGCTCGCCTGGCTCTACGCGAATTTCGAGCACAGGGCGGGTCAGCCATTTTTGCATCGCCGCCTTTACAGCTTCGGGCTTTGTAGTGGCGAGACGCTCCAACTCTTTCTTGTAGAAATTCGAGTCACCTACATAAAGCTGACCTTCGGCAAGCGCGACGGCCTTGCCACCAAATCCACCAACCTGTTCAAGGCCATCGATTTGCTGGGCAATATTGCTGGCGGCGACGCGCTGCACTTCCTCAGCAGTTGGACCCGTGGCGATGTAATCAGCCAATATTTCATCCAGCCGCTTGGCAACCGCATCTGCATCACCGCCGGGCTTCACATCCGCCTGAATGTTAATCAGACTGCCATGCATGAACGGGATCATATATGCCGAAGCGCCGACGACACTTTGTTCCTGACGCACGAGGATATTGTCGAGGCGCGAGCTGGAAAGGCCACCAAGCGCGCTCATGCCAATGAACAGCGCATTTGCATCAGGGTCGGCCAATCCCGGCACCACCCAGTTGCGATAAATACGTGTGGTCGGAACCTTGTCCTTCATCACGATTTTGACCGGCTTTTCGAGCGTGGGCACAGGCGCGTTGACGGGCGCAACATCTTTGCCGCGCTTGATGCTGCCAAACCATTTTTCAACGAGCGGCTTTGCCTGCGCGGCGTTAATATCGCCTGCCAGCACGAGCACCGCATTATTGGGGCCATAATGGTCGGTGAACCAGTTCTTCATGTCATCAAGCGACGCCGCCGACAGGTCTTCCAGGCTACCAATCGTGTCGTGATGATAAGGGTGGCCAACGGGGAACAAGGTTTCTGAACGCTTGTAATCGACCAGTCCAAATGGCTGGTTGTCGCCCTGACGCTTTTCATTCGAAACAACGCCGATTTGGTTGTCGAGCTTTTCCTTGGAAACAGCATTGAGCAAATAGCCCATGCGATCGCTTTCGAGGAACAATGCAGATTCCAGCGCAGTCGTCGGTACAGTCTGGAAATAGTTGGTCCGGTCGAGCCATGTCGTTCCGTTCAAGTCGGTGGCGCCGATTTTCTTGGTATATTCAAAATAGTCGCCCGGCGCGTTTTCGCTGCCGTTGAACATGATATGTTCGAATAAATGGGCATAGCCCGTTTTGCCTTTTGGTTCGTTCTTTGACCCCACGCCATACCAGATGGAAACCGCAACGATGGGCGCCTTGCGGTCCTCATGCACCAACACCGTCAGGCCGTTGTCGAGCGCGAATTTCTCGTGTGGAATATTTACGGCATCCACCAGCTTTGAAACGGGTGCAGCGGTTTGCGCAAATGCGGGTGCCTGCGCGGCCAACACCGAACCGGACAACATGAGTGCGAGGGTCAATTTACGGATCATTATATGCTCCTAAAGATATTTTTACTGCCGCCAGAGATAGTGTCGAACCGGACAAACACAATCTGACGGCTGCACATTTTCGATAAACGCCGTTCAGGGCCGATAACGGCGCTTTGCATGCTTCACTGCGTCGGCCCATTCGAAATGGACGGGCTTATATTTGCCCGCAACAAACAGCTTCATCTGGTCCGTATAATGCGGCGATTCGGGCCGTGTGGTCGCTGCACCATAAGGCTGGATCGATTCCGATACGACGCCGCCATTTTTGTCCCAGCGGATCAGCATGATATAGCTGTCGCCATGCCGAACGCGGACCTTGCCATCGGCTTGATCGGCATCCCACATCGTGGTCGCGCGCAGGGCATCGCTTCCGCCAAACATCGGCAAATCCACATTGCCGCGCCGCAGCCGCTGAATATCGCCAAGCTGCGGGTCAATTCTCCCAAAGCGCTTCTTGAATTCATCAACTGCTTCTTGCAGCGTTTTGCGGGCATCGGGCATTGGGTCACCGCGCCAGTTCGGGCGTGCACCAAAGCGAATGATGCGTTCAGCCAAAGCGTCTGCATCGCCCTTGCCATCGCTTGACCAGTCCCAGCTGGCCAGCAGCTTTTGGGCCTTGGCAAGCTCCGGCGCGTCTTTCAGGTCCAACGCGGCAAAGGACGCCATCCATGGCCCGACCCAGCTTTGCTTGCTGTAGGTCATGTCCATCTTGATCGCGAGCAGCTCTTCAGGCGTGATTGACCTATCCGCGGCCAACAGCTCGGTTGCGCGCAGGCCCCGGTTGGTCATGCCGCGTTCGATACCCAGATACGGCGAATAGTCCGCCGGGTTCATTTCCGAACCCGGGCCAGCCGCCAGATAGGGCGTGTTATTCGCATTCTGGACAAAGCCCGATGCTGGATCGACAATCTTGGGATAACGGTAAAAACCGACA
>CALDKP010000009.1 GCA_937898535.1 uncultured Sphingomonadales bacterium
CAGCGGGCCCGCGACGAACTCAGCCGCCTGACCGATGCTGCGGCGCAAGCCGGGCTGCAAGATGTGCTGGCCGTCAAACAGGCACGCGAGCAAGCGCTGGGCGCTTGCCGCAGCGCCTATGACGACCTGACCGCCAAGCTTCGTGCCAGCGACGAGCGCCGCGTGAGCTTTGAGCGCGAACTCGACCCTTTGCGCCAACGCATCACCGATTTGCAACTCAAAGAACAAGCTTCTCGTTTGGGCCTTGAGCAGTACACGCAACTTTTGCAAGACGCCGAAGCCGACTTAGAAGCCTTGGCCAAGTCCATTGAAGAAGGCAATGTTCGGTTGACAGGCTTGCAATCCGAAATCGACCGCTTGAACCGCAAGATGGGCGGCATCAAGAAGTACATGCCCATTACGTTCGCGACCTATGCGGTGGGCACGTTTGTTCTGTTTCTCATGCTCTTTTGGGTGCTTTTTGCCCGCAATCTTCCCGATGCGGAGGCATTGATCGAATATGAATCGCCGCTGCCAACGGTGGTACGCGACGTTAACGGAGAACCATTTCACAGCTACGCCCGCGAACGCCGCGTTCAGCTGGAATATGCCGACTTCCCTCAATTACTGGTCCGGGCCTATCTCGCCGCGGAAGATAAAACATTCTTTAGCCATGGCGGTATCGATTATCCCGGTATCGCTTCGGCTATTTTTGACAATATCTTCAGCAGCAAACGCTCGCGCGGTGCTTCGACCATAACGCAACAGGTCGCCAAAAACCTGTTGTTGACGAACGAGTATAGTTACACCCGCAAGGTCAAAGAAGCAATTTTGGCCAAGCGCATTGAAAGCGCGCTGACGAAGCAGCAAATCCTGTCGCTGTACCTTAATGAAATTGCGCTTGGCCGGCAGGCGTTCGGCGTGGAAGCTGCTGCGCAGGCCTATTTCGCCAAAAGCGTGGACCAGCTTCAACTGCATGAAATGGCATTTCTCGCCATCTTGCCCAAGGCGCCAGAACGTTACGGTCGCGCAAAGAACGTACAGCTTGCCATTGCCCGTCGCAATTGGGTGCTTGGTGAAATGCGCAAGAATGAATGGATCACCGACGCGCAATTAGCGTCTGCCCGGGCCAAACCACTGGGCCTTGTTGCACAGCGCGGTACCGGATATAAAAATGTCGGCGGATATTTCGCTGAAGAAGTTCGCCGCCAACTCATTGAGCGCTTTGGTGAAACTGATACTGACGGACCCTATAGCGTCTATTCAGGCGGTCTGTGGGTGCGTTCATCCATGAACGCCGATTACCAGATACTTGCGACCCAGGCACTGCGCGATGGTTTGCTGCGCTATAACGCCGGCAAAGCGTGGAAAGCCAATATGGGCAAGATCGACGTGTCGGACGACAAATGGGCGTCACGATTTGCAGCGACCAATATTGCCATTGATTACGCCAAATGGCGGGCTGGTGTCGCTTTGGGCAAAGGCAAAGTCGGCTTTGCTGATGGCAGCATTGGGCAGTTAGACGGCGCTCCATCGGCGATGAAAGCCGGCGATGTTATCGCTGTGGTCCCCAATGGTACGAATAGCTTCGCCGTGCGCAGCGTTCCAGAAGTCGGCGGCGGCATGGTGGTGCAAAACCCGCTGAATGGTCGCGTTTTGGCAATCCAAGGCGGTTTTGATAATCGCATTTCAAGCTTTAACCGCGCGACGCAGGCTCAACGTCAGCCAGGTTCTACGATCAAGCCATTCGTATATGCGACGGCGCTTGATAATGGCATGACGCCGACATCCATTATCGTCGATGGCCCATATTGCGTGTGGCAAGGGGCATCGCTTGGCCAAAAATGCTTCCGAAACTTTACCGGTAATGGCGCTGGGCCGCAAACGATGCGTTGGGGGCTTGAACAATCGCGCAACCTGATGACGGTGCGCGCTGCGGCGGAATCGGGGATGGACAATGTGACCGACACCTTCCGCGATTTCGGCATCGGCGATTATCCGGATTATCTCTCTTATGCCTTGGGTGCGGGTGACACGACCGTGCTGAAGATGGTCAATGCCTATTCGATGCTGGTCAATCAAGGCCGCGAATTAAAGCCGACGCTCATTGATTTCGCGCAGAACCGCAAAGGCAAAGTCATTTTTCCGGCCAAGTGGAAGCCTTGCAAAGGCTGCCTAGCCAAGGATTGGAATGGCAAGCCAATGCCGCGCTTTGCTGCCGCGGGTAAACAGGTCATGGACCCCATTACCGCGTATCAAGTCGTCCACATGCTTGAAGGCGTCATTGAACGCGGCACCGCGGTCACATTGCGCGAACTGGATCGCCCGTTGTTCGGCAAGACCGGCACGACAACTGGCCCCACCAACGTATGGTTTATTGGCGGATCGCCACATCTTGTTGCAGGGCTCTATTTGGGCTTTGACCAGCCGCGAAATATTGAGCGCATGGCGCCACACCAGCAAGGCCCCCATCACGAGCAGGGCGACAAAAATTGCCTTGTCAAAATACCAGGCGACACCGCTGCCAAACAGGTAAGCAACTGGCGCAAAGACAGCGGCCACCAGAGAGGCCAGTGACGAATACCGGAAAAACAGCGCCACGATGACCCAGGAGATGACCACCGCCAGCCCCAGGCCCCAGTGAAACCCGACCAACACACCCAACGCCGTTGCGACACCCTTGCCGCCTTCAAACCGGAAGAAAACCGGAAACAGATGGCCCAAAAAGGCCGCCAAACCGGCCAGGGCCATGGTGCCTTCTGCCAGGCCGTAATCGGCCGGAGATCGGAAGAGCACACGTCTGAACTCCAGTCACTAGCTT
>CALDKP010000010.1 GCA_937898535.1 uncultured Sphingomonadales bacterium
GAACTGGTTGAAGTGATGGAACGCCACCGACGCCATCCGCCCCTTGTGCTGCTCGCGCGGCCCGTAGACGTTGAAGTAGCGAAAGCCCGCGACCTGCACCGTGGCGCGCACCGGCTTGTTCGACCGCAGCCGCTTCCCTCGCCTGCGATCGCTGGACCTAGGTGGGTGCCGTTGCAAGGTTGATAAAGAGACGAAGCAGCGCCTGATCGAGGGTTTGAGGGCAAAGGAGGGGATGCGGTGGTTGCAGGCGACGTTTTCGAATCGTTTCAACCGCCTGCGCAACGTCGCCGAGAGCGCCGTCGCCCCCGAGATTCGCGTGAGCAACGGCAGCGACGAAGTCGAAGGCTGGGGCCCGTGGACCGCCCTGGCGGCCTCGCCCGATTCCGGCTGGCGGGGCGACAACCTCCGCGGCCGACTTTTCGATCGCCTCGTGCGCCTCCCCTGCCCGCGCCGCTTCGATGGCGGCGTTGAGCGCCAGCATGTTGGTCGTGCGCGCAATCGAATCAATCGATTGCGACACCCGCTTCACTTGCTCCATTGCCGCCGCAAAACCGGTGATATGCGAACCAAGGCTCATGATGAGGCTGATGAGTTCCGAAAAGCTCGCCAATGATAGCTGAACGGTTTCATGCCCAGTCAGCAACTTTGTGACTGCGGCTTCCGCCAAGATCCTTGCATCTCGGGTCGCTTTAGCAACCTCCGCGATGTCAGTATCAAGTGCTTGCGTAAGCTCGGTCATCTCACCATGCCTTGCCTTGAGCCAGTCTGCGGATTGCAGCGCCTGTTCAAGCACGCCTGCAGCTTCGGCACAGCCAACGGTGACCTCGCCACATATCTGCGCCGTTTCGTGGATCCAGTGGTTTTCGCTCAATGCAATTTTTTCCATTTTCATGGGTTCGGCACCTTGTTTTGTCATTTGTAATGGGGCCTATCGCAATATGGTTATCACAGAGTTAACCGCCGGTTGTTGACGGCGCGTTTCGAAACAGCCAAAAGCTTTAATTGGTCAATTAAGCAGGAGCCTACCGGTGTTTTTCTCATTCATGGAAGAGTTGCGGTCCGCCGGTATATCCGCTTCGTTGAAGGAACATCTTGCTCTGCTCGCCGCTTTGGATGCGGATGTCATCGACCAAAGCCCAGAGGAATTTTACTATTTGGCCCGCACCACTTTGGTGAAGGACGAAGCGCTTTTGGACCGTTTCGACCAAGTATTTGGCAAGGTTTTCAAAGGCATATTTACAGAATATGGCCAGAATGACGTGGATGTGCCTGCCGATTGGCTAAGGGCGATTGCCGAGAAATATCTGTCGCCTGAGGAAATGGCGAAGATCGAAAAGATGGGCAGCTGGGACGAGCTTATGGAGACGCTGAAAAAGCGGCTCGAGGAGCAAGAAAAGCGCCACGAAGGCGGCAACAAATGGGTCGGAACCGGCGGCACCTCACCTTATGGCAATTCGGGCTATAATCCGGAAGGCGTCCGCATTGGCGGCGAATCCAAGCACAAGCGTGCCGTAAAGGTTTGGGACAAGCGCGAGTTCCAGAATCTGGACAACACGCGTGAGCTTGGCACACGCAACATCAAGATCGCGATGCGCCGACTACGCCGCTTTGCCCGCGACGGCGCGGTGGAAGAGCTCGATATTGACGGCACAATCAATGGCACAGCGCGTAAAGGCTGGTTGGACATTCAAATGCGCCCCGAACGTCGTAACGCGATCAAGGTGCTGCTGATGCTTGACGTCGGCGGGTCAATGGATCCGTTTATCAAACTTTGCGAAGAACTCTTCAGTGCGGCCACGAGTGAATTCAAAAACCTAGAGTTTTTCTATTTCCACAACTGCCCATATGAAGGCGTGTGGAAAGACAATAAGCGCAGGTTTAGCGAACGTACGCCGATGTGGGACCTTCTGCACAAATTCCCGCATGACTATAAGGTGGTCATGGTTGGCGATGCGTCGATGAGCCCTTATGAAATCACGCATCCCGGCGGATCGGTGGAGCATTTCAACGAAGAATCAGGTGCTGTCTGGATGAACCGGATTACCAACACCTATCCCGCGACGGTCTGGCTTAACCCCGTACCCGAAAAACAATGGGGCTATTCGCAATCCACCAAAATCATCAAGGAATTGATGAACGACCGGATGTACCCGCTTACGCTCGAAGGTCTTGATGACGCTATGCGCGAGTTAAGCCGGAAGCATGGCCACTAATATAGCAGATATTGCGCGCGTTTCTCTTGCCAATCCTGTTCATCAGCTGACGTCATTGCGTCCAGTTGATCGGGCGTGCTGTCGGGTGCATCCACCCATTCACGCAAGGCGGGGCCACCGTTAATCACGTCAATGGCGAGCTTGCCGAATTCATATTCATATGGGAAGTCGCGCCACAGATCATATTCGGGATAGAGCCGCCGGATGGCCTTGAATGCCAATACCTGGATCCGCCACGGTTGAAACGCGTCATGGTCATATGATGGACCTTCTGCGTGGATGTGCACACCATGACACAGTTGATGCACATGCTTGTGAAATGTCGGCTCGAACCAAATTTCTCGAAGCGTGCAGCCCTTGAGCCATTGCGGCGCAAAGGCCTGCATTTCCGCAATGACGTCGCGCGCGTTAATGTCAGGCGCGCCGAATATCTCCAGCGGACGGGTCGTTCCCCTGCCCTCTGACAAATTTGCCCCTTCCAGCAGCACGGTACCCGCATACGCGCGCGCCATATTGATGTTTGCTGCATTGGGGCTTGGGTTGATCCATATCCGATCGGCAGGCCAGCCATGTCCGGGTGCTGCGTCTGGTTGATAACCCGCCATTTCAATAACGCGGTAATCGACGTCGATCTTGTAATGGTCGATAAACCAATGCCCAATCTCACCCAAAGTCATGCCGTGCCGCATGGGCATTGGGCCCGCACCAACAAAGCTCTCCCAACCCTTTTGCAGCGTCAGTCCTTCGACGGGACGGCCAGCAGGATTGGGGCGATCCAATACCCAAACCGCTTTGCCATGCGCGGCAGATGCCTCAAGCACATAGAGCAGCGTCGTAATAAACGTATAAATCCGGCAGCCCAGATCCTGCAGGTCGATCAGGATGACATCAAAGGTCTCCATCGACTCGACGGAAGGGCGCCGCACTTCGCCATAGAGGCTGAACACGGGGATGGCCAGCCGGGGATCGAGGATCGCCACGACCCCGCGGTCGGTGGTGGAGCGCACCAGCCGCCCGACCCCCTGGGCGAGCAGCAACGCGGCGTGACTCGCCGCCACGGCCATGAAGCCGTTGCCGCCGCGGGCCGCGATGGCGCGCTGCCGGGCGGTCAGCAGTGGATCGTCGGGGCGGGGGAACGGGAGGCGAAGGAAACGTGGTAAAGCCCCGCCTGATAACAAAGATCGAGCACGCGGAACATGTTTTTGTAAACGGTCTCTTCATCCGCCCGGATGATGATGGCCTGCTTGGGATTGAGGGCAAAGATGTCCTTGAACCGCTGGCCGAGCTGTCCGTCGGTCAGGATCTGATTGTTCACTTTGAAAGAGCCATCGCGGGCGATGTTCACCACGATTTCCCCGA
>CALDKP010000011.1 GCA_937898535.1 uncultured Sphingomonadales bacterium
GATGGGGACACGCCCGCGGGTCTCGTGGAGGGTTAATGCGCGTTTTTGAACTACGTCTGGCACTGTTGACGTCGGCTATGGCTGTGATGACTGTACCGTCTCAAGCTGTGGCCAATGACAACGGCGCCAATATAGATGCCCCTTCAACCCGGGCCGGTAGCCGGCAATTCACACCCGATTTTTTCACCACCTACGCCCCGGTTACTGCGCTCGACATGGTGAAGCGCATCCCGGGATTTTCCATCAGTGAAGGCGAAGGGCGTCGTGGCTTTGGCGAAAACGCGGGTAATGTTCTGATCGATGGAGACCGGCCATCCACAAAGTCCGATGACGTGTGGACGATGCTGTCCCGGATTCCGGCAAGTCAGGTCGAATTTATTGAGTTGTCTGAGCAGGCGGGTGCGGACACCGAAACGCAGGGGCAGGGACAGGTCATAAATATCGTCCGTAAGCGCACTGCAAAGGTCAACGGCACCTATGAAGGGACGATCATCGCTGGAACCCGCTATGGATTCCAGCCATCGGTGAATGCTTCGGCAACGCTGCGGCGGGGCGAAACAAGCTATGAACTGAACGTGTCATCTTATTCTGAACGGGTCTACGGATTTGGTCCTGAAGATTTTAAGACGGGTTCGGCTGTCTTGCTGGAACGGCGCTATTACAATGGCAAAGGCGGCCATGATCAAGCGGCCCTTGGTGGCGCCGTCAAAACCAAATTGGGCGACAGCAAGGTCAACCTCAATGGCCAAGTGCGCTGGGATGACAGTTTCGACATTCGGGAGGCGGATTATTTCAATGGCTCCGGTGTGGACACCGCTGATGAGCTTTTGCTGCGCGGCGGCCCCGTTAGCGACATAAGTTATGAAGTCGGCGGTGACATTGAATTTTCGGCCTTACCCAAGACGAATACCAAAATTGTTGCGCTCTATCGATCAGGGCACGAAACCGCCTACAGCAGCATTGAAATCGCCCGCATGGGGCAGCCAGTGACTTTGTTTGAAACGCGCAGCCGTAACAAGCCCACAGAAGCCGTTGTACGCATCCAGAATGACTGGAGCGGGGTAGGCGGGCATGCCGTCCAATTCGGCGCTGAGATGGCTTATAATCGCCTCGATGCACGTTTCAGCGTCGCCAATTCGGTTGCAGGTGCGGTGACCAGTTTTCCGGCATCAGATGTCCTCGTTCAAGAAACGCGGTTTGAACCATTTGTCAGTGACGTATGGGCGCTTGGCCCATCCTGGAAAGTCGAAGCCGGCGCCATTGCAGAATTTTCCAAGCTGACGTTGTCGGGGGACAGTATCGCGGAACGGCGCTTTCAATTTATCAAGCCCCGCGCAATTGCGACGTGGACAATCAATCCGCAAACCACCTTGGAATTGCGCGCCGAGCGTCAGGTTGCGCAGCTGAACTTCAATGAGTTTGCGACTTCGGTTGATGTGACCGTCGGCAATCAGGTGGACGCTGGCAATGCAGATCTTGTGCCTGAAAAAACAACGACTTTCTCGGGCCTTATCCGTCACAAGTTTCTGGAACGCGGCAGCATTCAGTTCCGTGGTGATTATCAGTTGGTCAACGATACCCAGGATCTTGTTCCCATTACGATACGTGACAGCAATGGAAACATTACTGCGCAATTTGATGGCACTGGGAATATTGGCAACAGCAAACGATGGAATGCCGAGCTGGAGATAACATTACCGCTGGATTGGCTGACGCAGCCCATTGGGTTCGCGGGCATCGAAGCGAAATATATTGGGCATTATCACGGTAGCAAAGTGACTGATCCCGTCACGGGTTTGAACCGTCGCATGTCCAACCGTCCGTTGTGGCACCAACAATGGGATATCCGTTATGACATGGCGGACCTTGGCCTTGTCTACGGCGCATCCTTCAGTATGCAGGAGCCGAATTACGCCTATTTCTTCAACGAGATCAGGCGCCAGCATGAGGGCACGCGATCGACGCTGTTTATCGAATATAGCAAGTTCAGCCTAGGGACACTGCGTTTCCAAGTGACCGACATGGCGGGTTTCCACCGGGATCGGTTTATTTATGCCGGAACGCGGGCGTCTGGAGGCGTTGATCAGATCGTGAACCGGAAACGCACCCTCGACCCGCTGCTTCAATTGACGTTGTCAGGTAAATTCTGATTATTCGCTGCGCAACGCTTCAATCGGCGAAAGGCGTGATGCCCTGATGGCGGGGTAGCCGCCAAATAGGATGCCGATGACTGCGGAAAACGCGACGGACATGAACGCCGTGTCCAACCCGACGGGAGCAGGAAAGTCGGCGACTTGCTGGAAGACGGCTGCAGCGAGGACCGCCAATGTCAGGCCGATTGCACCGCCAATGACACACAGCACAGCGGCTTCAACGAGGAACTGGTTGCGGATGTCGCTGCGTTTTGCGCCCAATGCCATGCGAAGCCCGATTTCGCGTGTGCGTTCGGTCACGCTAACCAACATGATGTTCATGATACCGATACCGCCGACCAGCAACGAGATGGATGCAATGGCGACCAAAACGGCCTGAAATATTTGCGTCACTTGACCGGTCGTCTCGGCAATCTCGGTTGTTGTGCGCACAGTGAACGGACTAATTCTTCCTTTGGGTACGCGGTAGCGATCGCGCAACATGCGTTTGATTTCCTGCTGCCCCGCGAGCAGCGAATCTTCATCCTCGAAACCGACAAACAGCAGCGTTACATCGTCGGGCCCCTGCATCGCCGTGGTCTGCAGCCGCTGGCGCAGCGTTGTGATGGGCACGACAATTTGGTCGTCATTGTCGTTACCCAAATTGCTGCCCTTGCTCTCGAGCAAACCGATCACCTTAAATGGCACGCGATTGATGCGCACGGTTTCGCCCACAGGATTTGCATCCGCGAACAGCTTGTCAGCTACTGTCTGTCCAATCACAACAACACGTGCAGCCGCACCGACATCGCCATCGGTCAGAAAACGGCCTTCCGAGGCGGTGACGTTGGACACAATGCCATATTCGGGCGTTGCGCCAGTCGCTTGTGTGGTGGCGCTGCGGCCCGGTGTGACCAGTTGGACGCTGCTGCGAATCTGGGGCGCGACAGCGCTTACGCCGGATACCTGACGTAAAATGGCGCGGCCATCGCGCTCGGTTAAGCGGCCGCGGTCTGTGGAGCGCGGCGGACCGCTGCCGCTATCGGGCTGCGGCACGACGATGGCCATATTTGAACCTAAAGTCGCGATCTGCTGCGTTACGGATACTTGTGCGCCATTGCCCACCGCTACCGCCAAGATAACGGAGAACACCCCGATCATCACGCCAAGCGTGGTGAGGATGGAGCGCATCAGATTGGTGCGCAGCGCCGTCATCGCAATTGCAATATTGACGCCCCAGCCAGCAATCGAGTTGAGCAGCTTACTCATCCGGCAACCGCGCGGCGTCGCGATTTGACCGCAGCGTCTTCAATGACCCGTCCGTCGCGAAAGACAATCCGCCGTTCAGCATATTCGGCAATGTCCGGCTCATGCGTGACGACGATGAGCGTGATGCCTTCGTCGTTGAGTTTCTGGAAAATACCCATGATATCCAGCGATGTTTGGGTATCCAGCGCGCCTGTTGGTTCGTCAGCGAGCAGCATGAGCGGATCGGTGACCAGTGCGCGGGCGATGGCAACGCGCTGTTGCTGGCCACCCGACAGCTTGGCAGGGGTGTTCTGCAAACGGTTACCCAGTCCCATCGCCTCAAGCTTCGCCTGCGCACGTTCCCGGCGTTCGGTATAGCCAAGGCCAGCGTAAATGAGCGGCACCGCCACATTGTCCAACGCGCTTGTGCGGGCGAGCAGGTTGAACTGCTGAAACACAAAACCAATTTTGCGGTTGCGAATTTCAGCCAATGCGTCGCTGTCGAGCGTCTTTGTATCAATGCCGTCGAGTAACAAGGTTCCGGACGTTGGGACATCCAGACAACCGATCATATTCATGAACGTTGATTTGCCCGAACCGCTGGCACCCATAATCGCAACGAACTCGCCACGTTTTATGCTCAGCGAAACGCCGTTGACCGCGTGCAGAACCTCGCCGCCGATCACATAATCTTTGACCAGATCATGCGTTTCAAGAAGCGGCGCTGTCATCTTCGTCCGCATTGTCGTCGGTTTGGGCCTTCGGCTTCAGGGATTTTGTCCGGATGAGGACTTTGTCGCCCGCTTTGATGCCCGAAGTCACTTCCGTATAATCGTCACCTTGTAAGCCGACCTGAATCTGTTTCCTGACCGGGCGATACAGATCGGTTCCTGCCAGATACAATGTAGGCTTAGGTGCTTCCTTTTTTGCGGGCGCCCCGGGCTTTTCTTTGTTCGGTTCGCCCCGGTCGGCCAATTTGGGACGGAAGCGAAGTGCGTTGGTTGGCACGCGCAGTACATTGGCCTTTGCGCCAGTGATGATTTCTACATTTGCGGTCATGCCGGGCAGCAATTTGCCATCTTTATTGTCCACGTCGATGATGACGAGATAGCTGACCACATTCTGCGTTTCCACCGGCGCTTTGCGGACCTGTCGGACTTTGGCGCGGAATATATCATTGGGGTAACTGTCGACGGTGAAGGTCACATCTTGACCTTCGACAATTTGCCCAATGTCTGCTTCGTCAACCGATGCCTCAACCTGCATCTTGGTGGTGTCGGCCGCGATTTCGAAAAGGTTCGGCGTCTGGAAACTGGCGGCGACGGTGGTGCCGGGCTCAACAAGTTTATTGATGATAACGCCGCTGGCAGGCGCCACAATCACGGTGCGGTTCAGATCGAGCCGTGCTGAGGACAGCTCCGCCGTGCCTTGGCTGATCTGCGCATTGCCGCTTTGCGTTTGCGCCAGTGCAACCTGCAAGGCGTTACGCGCGCTGTTCAGCTTGCTTTGCGCGATGTCTAGCCCTGCCTTCGACACAAAGCCGCGTTCGGCCAGCGCACGTTGCCGCGCAAAATCGCGCTCCTGTATCTCAAGCTCCGACCGCGCACGGGCGACATTGGCAACCGTTTGCTGCAAACCGGCACGGGCAAGTGCAACTTGCGCTTCGGATTGCTGCACGCGCGCACGCACGCGGGTTGAGTCGATCTCGGCAAGGACTTGGCCTGCCTTCACGGGCGAATTGAAATCGACGTAGACCTTGGTGACTTGTCCCGACACCTCGGTCCCGACCTTGATCGTGTTCAGCGCGCGAATTTTACCACTGGCCGAAACCTTGCGCAGCACTTCGCCGCGCGTGACGGTCTCGCTGACATATTCATAGTCATGCGGGGTAGGGCGAACGATGCGGTAGAGAATGAATAGCAGTACAAGCGCGATAATCGCTGACCAGACGCGGTGCCGTTTCACCCAAGCCCGTATTGTTTCAAACATCCGACCTGTCCTCAATTGTCTTCCGTCACTGTATATGTAGTGCGCAATGATTAGGCCAGTGATTTATTCACATAACACAGCAAAAAGCCCGCCGGAATTGCTTCCAGCGGGCTTTTATCATTCCTTGAAGGAAGCGAAGCTTATTCTTCTTCGCCGCTATCCACAACATCATCGATGGCGGCGTCAGTGGTGGTCAGATCATCTGAAATCACCTTTGCCAATACATCATCGCCGATAGCTGCTTCAGGACCCTGTGCCAATTCGGCAGCATGCTCTTCAGCCGCTGTTTCAGGCGCAATCAGGCTTTCCTGAAGCTTCTTGTAGCTGGCACGAAGCGCAACGTCGCGGCTTGTCGCGGCAATCCGCATGCGGTTCATGGCAGAACCAGTACCCGCAGGGATCAGACGACCAACGATGACGTTTTCCTTCAGACCGGTCAGGATGTCCTTCTTACCTTCCACAGCGGCCTGTGTGAGGACGCGTGTGGTTTCTTGGAAGGATGCTGCCGAGATGAACGAACGTGTCTGCAACGAAGCCTTGGTGATGCCCAACAGAACCGGGTTACCGGTTGCAGGTGCTTGACCCTTGGTCAGCTTCGCATTGATGGCGTCCATTTCTTCGCGGTCAACCTGTTCGCCGGGAAGCAAGGTTGTGTCGCCACCGAATGTGATTTCAACCTTTTGCAACATCTGACGAACGATCGTTTCGATGTGCTTGTCGTTGATCTTCACGCCCTGCAGACGATACACTTCCTGAATTTCCGCAACCAGATATTCAGCGAGTGCTTCGATGCCCATGACTTCAAGGATGTCATGCGGATTCGGCGAACCAGCAATCAGGTTATCGCCCTTACGAACGAAATCGCCTTCCTGAACATCAAGTACCTTCGATTTCTGGATCAGATACTCAATACGATCGCCTTCTTCCGGAACAATCGCGATCTTGCGTTTCGCCTTATAGTCACGGACGAATTCAACGCGGCCCGAAATCTTCGCAATGATTGCGTTGTCCTTCGGAATACGTGCTTCGAACAATTCGGCAACGCGTGGCAGACCACCGGTGATGTCGCGGGTCTTAGCAGATTCACGGGTCACACGAGCGATAACATCGCCTGCCTGAACCATGGCACCGTCTTCAACCGAAAGCATCGTTCCTACGCCGAGCAGATAACGCGCAGCTTCACCGCTATCGTCATCCAGCAAGGTAATGCGTGGGCGAAGGTCTTCCTTCTTGGTGCGGCTGCCGGCACGATCTTCGATAACGACGCGCTGGGCGATACCCGTTGCTTCGTCGGTTTGCTCGGTCAATGTCTTGCCGTCGATCAGGTCCTGATATTTAATGATACCCGACTTTTCGGTGATGATTGGCATGGTGAATGGATCCCATTCAGCCAGACGGTCACCAACATTGACCTCCGCACCATCCGCGAATGCCAGCGTCGCACCATAAGGCAGACGGTGAATTTCCATCTCGCGGCCATCCTTGTCGACGATGATAAGTTCACCGTTACGGGCCATTGCCAGACGCTTCTTACGCTTGTCGACGATGCTTGGCAGATCGCGATACATGACCTTACCCGATGCAGTTGCATCAAGGTTCGATTGTTCGTTCAACTGCGCCGCACCACCGATGTGGAAGGTACGCATGGTCAGCTGGGTTCCAGGCTCACCGATGGACTGTGCAGCGATAACGCCGACAGCTTCACCAATGTTGACTGGCGTACCGCGTGCAAGGTCACGGCCGTAGCAGGTACCGCAAACACCGACCTTGGATTCGCACACCAGCGGTGAACGGATCTTGAGGGCCTGAATGCCGGTTTCTTCCATGGCAGCAACCATTGGCTCGTCGAGCAAGGTTCCAGCAGGGATCAGCACCTTGCCATCAAGGCCAAGGATGTCTTCTGCCGTGGTACGGCCAAGGACACGCTCACCAAGTGAGGCGATGGTCGAACCACCCTGAACGATCGAACGCATTTCCAGCGCGCGCTGGGTTCCGCAATCGACTTCAACAATGGTGCAATCCTGCGATACGTCGACCAGACGGCGTGTCAGGTAACCTGAGTTTGCAGTCTTCAGTGCAGTATCGGCCAGACCCTTACGGGCACCGTGGGTCGAGTTGAAATACTCGAGAACGGTCAGACCTTCCTTAAAGTTCGAAATGATCGGCGTTTCGATGATCTCGCCCGAAGGCTTGGCCATCAGACCGCGCATACCGGCAAGCTGCTTCATCTGCGCTGGCGAACCACGCGCACCGGAGTGGCTCATCATGTATACCGAGTTGACTGGCAATTCACGGCCATGCTCGTCGGTTGGCGATGCCTTCAGCTTGTCCATCATGGCGTTGGCGACCTTGTCACCACATGTGGACCAGGCGTCGATGACCTTGTTGTACTTTTCCTGCTGCGTGATCAGACCGTCCTGATACTGCTGCTCAAAGTCGGCAACAATTGCCTTGGTTTCAGCAACCATTTCCGTCTTTTCTTCCGGAATGATCATGTCGTCCTTGCCGAACGAAATACCGGCCTTGAACGCATATTTGAAACCGAGCGACATGATGGCGTCGGCGAACAATACCGTGTCTTTCTGACCCGTGTGACGATAAACCTGATCGATAACGTCGCCGATTTCCTTCTTGGTGAGAAGGCGGTTGACGGTTTCGAATGGCACGCGGTGGCTCTTTGGCAGCGTTTCTGCGAGCAACATACGGCCAGGTGTGGTGTCAAAGCGAACCATGCGCTCAACGCCATCTTCACCGGTCTGTGGGACGCGGGCGATGATCTTGGAGTGGAGCGTGACCGCACCGACTTCAAGCGCCTGATGCACTTCAGCCATGTCGGACAGCATCATGCCTTCGCCTGGCTCGCCGCGGCGATCCATCGAAAGATAATATAGACCCAAGACCATGTCCTGTGAAGGAACGATGATTGGCTTACCGTTTGCAGGCGACAGGATGTTGTTTGTGGACATCATCAACACGCGTGCTTCCAACTGGGCCTCAAGGCTCAATGGAACGTGAACAGCCATCTGGTCACCGTCAAAGTCGGCGTTAAAGGCCGAGCAGACGAGCGGGTGAAGCTGGATAGCCTTACCTTCAATCAGGACAGGCTCGAACGCCTGAATGCCCAAACGGTGAAGCGTTGGTGCGCGGTTCAGCAATACAGGATGTTCACGGATAACCTCATCGAGGATGTCCCAAACTTCCTTACGTTCTTTTTCGACCCACTTCTTGGCTTGCTTCAGGGTCATCGAAAGACCCTTTGCATCCAGACGCGAGTAGATGAATGGCTTGAACAGCTCGAGCGCCATCTTCTTTGGCAGGCCGCACTGATGCAGTTTCAATTCAGGACCGGTCACGATAACCGAACGACCCGAATAATCGACGCGCTTACCCAAAAGGTTCTGACGGAAACGGCCCTGCTTGCCCTTGAGCATGTCGGACAGCGACTTCAACGGACGCTTGTTGGCACCGGTGATCGTACGGCCGCGACGGCCATTGTCGAACAGTGCGTCAACAGCTTCCTGCAGCATGCGCTTTTCGTTGCGGACGATGATGTCTGGCGCGCGCAGTTCGATCAGGCGCTTCAAACGGTTGTTACGGTTGATAACGCGGCGATAGAGATCGTTCAGATCCGACGTTGCAAAACGGCCACCATCTAGCGGCACCAATGGGCGCAATTCTGGTGGAATGACCGGAATGACGTCCAAAATCATCCACTCGGGCTTGTTGCCTGAATCGATGAAGCTTTCGACGACCTTCAAACGCTTGATGATCTTCTTGGGCTTAAGCTCCGACTTGGTAACAGCAAGCTCGTCGAGCAAGTCAGTACGCTCTTGCTCAAGGTCGAGATCCATCAACATGGTCTTGACGGCTTCGGCACCAATGCTGGCGGTGAAAGCGTCTTCGCCATATTCGTCCTGCGCGTCGAGCAATTCGTCTTCGCTCAACAACTGGAACTTCTCAAGCGCGGTCAGGCCGGGCTCGGTAACGATGTAGTTTTCGAAGTACAGCACGCGCTCAAGCTGCTTCAACTGCATATCAAGCAGCAGGCCGATGCGTGAAGGCAGTGACTTCAGGAACCAGATATGCGCAACAGGCGCAGCGAGCTCAATGTGGCCCATACGCTCGCGGCGCACCTTGGTAACGGTGACTTCAACGCCGCACTTTTCGCAGACGACGCCCTTGTACTTCATGCGCTTGTACTTGCCGCACAGGCACTCGTAATCCTTCACCGGGCCGAAGATGCGGGCGCAGAACAGGCCGTCGCGCTCCGGCTTGAAGGTCCGGTAGTTGATGGTTTCGGGCTTCTTGATCTCACCGAACGACCACGAACGGATGCGCTCGGGCGAGGCAATGCCGATCTGGATCTGGTCGAAGGTCTCCGGCTTGGAGATCGTGTTGGTGAATTTGCTCAGTTCGTTCATAATCTTTTCCTCATTGGGCTTTTGCCCATGAAAACCTAAGGGCAGGGGCAGGGGGCGGACCTAAGTCCGCCCGGCTCTGCTTATTCCGCTGCCTCGGCAAAGCCCTCGTCACCTTCGATCAAGTCATGCGCCTTCAGGTCAACATTCAGACCCAGTGAGCGCATTTCCTTAACCAGAACGTTGAAGCTTTCGGGGATACCGGCTTCAAAGCTGTCGTCACCCTTGACGATCGCTTCGTAAACCTTGGTACGCCCGATAACGTCATCGGATTTGACCGTGAGCATTTCCTGCAAGGTATAGGCCGCGCCATATGCCTGAAGTGCCCAGCATTCCATTTCCCCGAAACGCTGACCACCGAATTGCGCCTTACCACCGAGTGGCTGCTGCGTAACAAGGCTGTACGGTCCGATTGAACGGGCGTGGATCTTGTCATCAACAAGGTGATGCAATTTCAGCATGTAGATGATGCCTACGGTCACCTTACGGTCGAACTTGTCGCCAGTACGGCCGTCGCACAGGTCAGATTGACCCGAACCGTCAAGTCCAGCGAGCTGGAGCATGGTGGTAACGTCCGCTTCACGTGCGCCGTCGAACACGGGTGTGCCCATTGGAACGCCGGTGACGACATTGCTTGCAAGTTCAATGATGTCCGCGTCGCTGCGGCTCTTGATCTCGTCGGCATAATCTTCGCCATAGGCTTTCGCCAAACGTTCGCGCACGATTGCTGGCGGAGCTGCGGCTTCGGGGTTCGGGTTATTGTGTCGCCACTCTTCCAAAGCCTCACCAATTTGCATGCCCAGACCGCGTGCGGCCCAACCAAGGTGGGTTTCGAAAATCTGCCCGACGTTCATACGCGACGGAACGCCCAACGGGTTGAGAACGATGTCGACAGGTGTACCATCGGCAAGGAATGGCATGTCTTCTTGCGGAAGGATCCGCGAGATAACACCCTTGTTTCCGTGACGTCCGGCCATTTTATCACCTGGCTGCAGCTTACGCTTAACGGCGACGAACACCTTGACCATCTTGAGCACGCCAGGTGCGAGTTCATCACCGCGCTCCAGCTTCTCACGACGATCTTCGAACTTCTCAACGATCAGCTTGACGGCATCGTCATACTGAACCTTGACCGCTTCCAGGTCGCCCTGGATCTTGTCATCGGCAACCGCGATTTTCAGATCGGAAGAGCACACGTCTGAACTCCAGTCACTAGCTTGTATCTCGTA
>CALDKP010000012.1 GCA_937898535.1 uncultured Sphingomonadales bacterium
TGCGAAGGCATCGGAAACGGGTCACGGCACCAACGTTATTCAAGGTCTGGCAATCAGCCTTGAATCCACCGCGATGCCAACGATTGTGATCTGCGCAGGTATCATCATCGCGTATCAGCTTGCTGGAGTTATCGGCATTGCCTTTGCCGCAACGGCTATGTTGGCGCTTGCCGGTATGGTTGTGGCGCTTGATGCATACGGCCCAGTCACCGACAATGCCGGTGGTATTGCCGAAATGGCTGGTCTTGATGAATCGGTGCGTGAAAAGACCGATGCTTTGGACGCCGTTGGCAACACCACAAAGGCTGTGACCAAGGGCTATGCCATTGGTTCGGCTGGTCTTGCGGCACTTGTGCTGTTCGCATGCTACACCGCCGACCTTCGGGAATATTTCCCCAATCTTCAGGTGAATTTCAGCCTTGAAAACCCCTATGTCATCGTCGGGCTCCTGCTCGGCGCGCTTCTGCCGTACCTGTTCGGTGCGATGGGCATGACAGCGGTTGGCCGTGCGGCGGGTGAAGTGGTGAAGGACGTGCGTGACCAGTTCGCGAACGACCCCGGTATCATGACCTTCAAGTCCAAGCCAAATTATGCTCGTACCGTTGACCTCGTTACCAAGGCCGCGATCAAGGAAATGATTATTCCTTCGTTGCTGCCCGTACTGACGCCAATTGCGGTATATTTCATCATCACTGCTGTTGCAGGTCAGGCAGAGGGCTTTGCAGCTCTCGGTGCGCTCCTGCTTGGTGTGATTGTGGGCGGACTGTTCGTTGCTATCTCGATGACTTCGGGCGGCGGCGCATGGGACAATGCCAAGAAATATATCGAAGACGGCAACCATGGCGGCAAAGGTTCGGAGGCCCATAAGGCAGCCGTTACCGGCGACACCGTTGGTGACCCTTATAAGGATACCGCTGGTCCAGCCGTAAACCCAATGATCAAGATCACGAACATCGTGGCCTTGCTTCTGTTGGCGGCATTGGCCCATGGTGCCATGTAAAGCTTAACCGTATTACAGGTTTAAAAAGCCCCGCCGGAAGCGATTTCGGCGGGGTTTTTCGTGGCCGTCGGCTCGGTCTATCGAAAAACTTCGACACAGTATTTTGTCGTGCTTGCGTCTCTTTTCATCGAACCTATAACCAGAGCATTAGTAATAATGTGCTGGGGAGCAGAGACTGTGAACAAAGTGATTTTGACGGCATTACTCGCGAGTGCCGCCCTTCCTTTTAGCGTTGCCGCTGCGGAAACCGGAACTGGTGCTGCTCCAGTCACTGCCGTTGCCATGCAGGCTACCGATGCCCGTACAATCGTCGTTAATGCGCCTCGTGGCCGGGTCGATACGGCTGTATTTGGGAAGCGTCCGTTCATGCGCTCTCCGCGCCTGTCGCCTGATGGCACCAAAATCGCTGTGATGATGACCAAGGATGGTGTCGACAGCCTGGGTTATATCGATGTTACCAAACCCGGATCTGCGCCGATATTCTTTGCCCAAGCAGAAGAATTCCGTGAGGCGGGAGATCGCACCATTAGTTCATGGCGCTTTGTCGGCAACCGCACCATTGTTTTCACCGTTGGGTCACGTGAAATCCTTCAAGGTCGCCGCTCTGACGTTTCTCGCTTGGTATCCTATGACGTCGAGACCAAAAAGATTAGCCCGCTGGCGTGGGATGGTGCGGGCGGAAGCGGCGCGAATATCCTATTCATAGACCATGAAAAAGAGACATTATTGGTTTCGCGCGATGTCTTGAAAGACATGAGCTACAGCGGAAATCCCGAAGTCATCGAAGTCGATGTCCGTTCGGGCAAGTTCAAGACCGTCATGCGTCCCAATGTTGAAGTCAGCTATTGGTTGGTCGATGGCAAGGGCGTCATTCGCGCCGGTGTTGGCAGTGACGGCGATAGCGGCAAGCAACGACTGATGTATCGTTCCGATGCCAGCGGCACCATGAAGACTGTTTCGAACGAAGCCGACACAACGTTTACGGGCGCGCAGATCACGCCTGATATTTTTCTAGACGAACCCGACATGGCCATCGCGACGAGCAACAAGGATGGCTATCGCAAGGTCTACAAAGTCAATTTGAAGACGATGCAGATTGTTGGCGAACCCATATTTGGCGTCAAAGGCTATGATGTTGGCGAGCCAATTGCCAACAAGGACCGCAATCAGCTTGCCGGCGTATCATACACGAGCACGAGAGATCGTACACGTTGGTTTGATCCGCGTTTGGCTGAAGTCCAAAAGCTGATGGACGAAGATTTTGGCCGCGGGAATGCACAAATCATTGCGACGAACGACGGAGATACCAAAATCCTTATGCTGATCGCCGATGTTGATGCGCCAGGTGGTTATTATCTATTTGATACCGAGACCGGCAACCTGAACCTGCTTGGGTGGGCGCACCCTGTGCTTAAGGATTTCCGGATGAACCCAACCGATTCCATTCGGTACAAGGCATCAGACGGCATGGAAATTGAGGCAGTGGTCACCTATCCGCGTCACCGTCCCGCACGCAAGAATTTGCCCGTCATTGTCATGCCACATGGCGGCCCTTTCGGCATTCGCGACCAAGAGGAATTCGGCTTTTTTCCATGGCATCAATCTATGGCAGAGCTTGGCTATGTCGTCATTCAGCCGAATTACCGTGGCTCGGGTGGCTATGGTAAGGAATTCGTCAAGGAAGGTCGTAAGGCCAATGGCTATGGCATGCGCATGCAGGACGATTTGAACGACGCGCTGACATGGTTTGGCCAGACCGGACTGATTGACCCGAAACGCGCCTGCATCATGGGCTGGTCCTATGGCGGATATGCGACAGCACGGGGTGCGCAGCGCGATGCGGATAAGTGGAAATGTGCGATTGCAGGCGCGGGTGTGTATGATTTCCCGATGATGAAAGCCTATGACACCCGGGCATTTGGTGATTTCGGCGCCAACTTCCAGGCGACGGCAGATGACCTCATCGGTATTTCGTCGGCACGCAACACCAATGGGCCGTGGTCGCCTATCTTGATCGTCGCCGGATTACGCGATGCCCGTATTCCCATCGAACAGTCACGCACGCTTGTGTCGCGGTTAAAGAGTTCGGGCAAAAAAGAGGGTGTCGATTTTAGATATGTCGAACAGCCAAAGGGCACGCATAATCTGCCGTACGAAGACGTGCATATTGAATGGTTGAAAGAGGCAGAGGCCTGGGCTGAACGCTTTAACCCGGCCTATATCGCGTCTGACCCGGACAAGGCACCGCCTGTAACGGTCACCCTCGCATCCAAATAAGCTGAAAAAGCTTTGACGAATGGGCCGTCCCGCAAGGGGCGGCCTTTTTCGTTGGGCATTAGCATTTTATTTTCTGCTGTTTGCTAGGGCACCGACATTGGGGCAAGATGGACAGGCAGCAGGGTGACAACACGGGCATATAGCAAAGACGACAGCGCGCATGTCGCTTCCCGGCTGGAAAGCTGGAAAGCGCTGTTTAGCGGCGCGTTTGTGGCGCAGTGGAATGCGCTTGCCGATGATTGCGTGGAACCCAATGCCTTTTGCGAAAGCTGGTTCCTCGCGCCTGCGCTGCGGCAGTTTGATCGACAAGGCCGCGTGCGGATATTCACCATTTGGCAAGACGGCGAACTGTGCGGGCTGATGCCCCTTGCGGCAAACGCGCGTTACGGCCGATGGTTAATGCCGCATGTGCAAAACTGGCTGCACCACAATGCCTTTTTGGGCGTGCCACTTGTTCGCAATGGATACGAGACTGCGTTTTGGCAGGCATTTCTCGATCTAATGGATCGCCAGCCGGGCCGCGCGCTTCGCGGTATCGTAGGCAAAGGCGGCAATGTCCTTGGCCTCGAGCACCTCGGCAGCAGTGCGGGCGTTCGCCAAGGCGGCGGCCGCATGATCGACGCCATCCTCACCAACACCATGCTGCCCGACATCAGCCGCGAGTTCCTGAACCGGCTGATGGAAGGCAAGCCGATCGAGCGGGTGCAGATCGGCGTGGCCG
>CALDKP010000013.1 GCA_937898535.1 uncultured Sphingomonadales bacterium
GCCCGCATGAGCCAAGTGCATGCCCGCCTTGCGCCTTATGTCCGCGCTTTGTCCGACGAGGCTGTGGCGACGGGCCTGCCGCTTCAACGTCCGTTGTTCCTGCACTATGACGATGCGGCCTATTACGACATTCAGGACCAATATCTCTATGGCGCGGACATGATCGTCGCACCTGTGGTCCAAGAGGGCGCAAGCAGCCGCAACGTCACGTTGCCAGATGGCGATTGGGTCCATCTTTGGTCCGGCGACGTTTACGCCAAGGGCATATATGACATCGCGGCTCCGCATGGGCAGCCTCCCGTGTTCACGCGCAAGGACAGCGCGCACGCATCGCTGTTCAGCGCGATCACGCGGGAATTCAGGTCATGAACACCCGGTCCAATATCCGTGATGTTGCAAAGCTTGCCGGTGTGGCCGTCAAAACCGTCAGCCGCGTGCTCAACAACCACCCTTATGTCAGCGCAGAAACCAAAGCGAAGGTCGACGCCGCGATGGCGGAACTGCGGTTTTCGCCCAGCATCGCAGCGCGCATATTGGCGGGTACGAAGTCGGGCCAAATTGCGCTGATTTATGACAATCACAGCCCGTATTACATGCACCAGATCATGCAGGGCTGCTGGGACCGATGCCATGAAGAAGGCATGCGCCTGATTGCGCAGCCCGTCGATGTGTCCGACCCCGATGTGGGCGAGCAGGTGCGCGGCATGGTCCGGCAGACGCATGTGGATGGCGCGATATTGTCTTCGCCTGTCACCGATTGCGGCCCCGTGTTGAACGTCCTTGAAGCCATGAACATCCCCTTCGTGCGCATTTCACCCGGCACCAACCATGCACTTACCAGCTCGGTATTCATGGATGATATGCAGGCCGCGGACGACATGACGACGCACCTCATCAACATTGGACACCGGCGGATTGCCTTTATCAAGGGTCATGCGAACCATATGGCCAGTGCAGAACGTCAGGCAGGATATGAACGCGCGCTTAGCCGCGTTGGCATATCGGTAGATCCTGATTTGATCGCTGAGGGTCATTTTGATTTTGAAAGCGGCGTTGCGGCGACCGAACAGTTTCTATCGCTTAAATATCCGCCCACCGCGGTCTTTGCATCGAACGATGACATGGCATCGGGTGTCCTGGCCGTGGCCCATCGCCGCGGTATTGCCGTACCAGAACAACTGTCTGTCGCAGGGTTCGACGACACCACACTTGCCCGCGTTGTTTGGCCGCCCTTAACCACAGTGCGCCAGCCTGTACGCGACCTTGCGTCGACCGCTGCGGACCTATTATTTGGCGAAGGCGGAATTGAGCATCGCCGCCTTCCACACGAACTCATCAGCCGCGAGTCGGTTGCCCCACCTTATTCACCTTCCATAAAAAAGAGCAAAAACACATGACCCTTCCAACACCTCCGTCCACGCGCCTTTTGGGCAAGAGCGGCATTGAAATTTCATCGATTGCCTGGGGCATGTGGCGCTTTGCGGGTCTTGAAATGTCCGCAGCCCGCGCGGCCATTGATGCGGCGTTCGAAGCAGGCATCACCCTTTTTGATACGGCGGACATCTATGGCTTTGGCGAACAAGGCTTTGGCAAGGCCGAGGAGCTGCTTGGCCGCGTATTTGCCGAGGCGCCGGAATATCGTGACCGGATGGTGCTGGCCACCAAGGGCGGAATTACTCCGCCGACGCCATATGACAGCAGCGCGGAATATCTGACCAATGCCATTGACGACAGCCTGTCGCGTTTAGGCACTGAATATGTCGACCTGTGGCAAATCCACCGTCCCGATATCCTTACCCACCCGCAAGAAATCGCACGCACCATCGAAGACGCGCATAAAGCCGGAAAA
>CALDKP010000014.1 GCA_937898535.1 uncultured Sphingomonadales bacterium
TTGATGTACATCCAAATGTCTTTCTTTGGATTGTCCGACTCAAGGAACAATAGCTGCGCAGTGATAACCGAAGCCATATTGTCCTCGACTTCACCCGTCACAAAAATGATCCGCTCGCGCAGAAGACGCGAAAAAATGTCCCAGCTCCGCTCTCCGCGGTTCGATTGCTCGATAACGACGGGAACTAGGGCTTGTACCGGATCAAATGGGACGTGCATGAAATACCTCTGGGCTGTTCTGTTTTACGCTGATGCCTACATCGGCGCGGGCAGACAAAGTTTCAAGCAGGAAAAGGTTAAGTTGGCGTGCAATCCACAGAGAGTTGAACAAAATCATCCTTGGGCTTACGCGGCAAAATCGATTAGTTTTTAGATTTTGAATGATCCGGCCAATTAAAAGCCAAATGTGGCGCACGTCAGCGCGACCGATACAAAAAAGGCCCCGGGATCCCGAGGCCTTTTCTCTTGTCCAAAGTTGGACAATTATTTCTTAGGCGCAGCCTTTTTGGCAGGAGCCTTCTTAGCCGCTGGCTTAGCTTCTTCTGCATCCTTCTTAGGAGCAGCTTTCTTTGCAGCAGGCTTAGCTTCCTTGGCGGGCGCTTCGTCCTTTGCTGCAGCTTTTTTCGCAGGTGCCTTCTTCTTGGCCGCTGGCTTTGCGTCTGGTTCAGCTTCAATCGCTGCTTCCAGAACGTCCTTGGTCACGGTCTTTTCCGTGATCGTCGCCTTGTCGAACAAGAAATCGACAACCTTGTCTTCAAACATTGGCGCGCGCAGCTGGGCCGCTGCCATCGGGTTTTCCTGCAGATACTGCACAAAACGCTGACGGTCTTCAGGGCGATATTGCTGCGCAGCTTGCTGCACCAGCATGTTCATTTCCTGTTGGCTGACTTCAACGCCATTTGCTTGACCGATTTCGGAAAGCAACAGACCAAGGCGAACGCGGCGGACGGCGATATCGCGATACTCTTCGCGCTCGGCTTCCATTTCCTTCTTCGCAGCTTCGGCGTCTTCCTCGCGGGCAGCTTCCTGCTCCAGCTGCGCCCAAATCTGTTCGAATTCTGCTTCGACCATTGATGGCGGCACGTCAAAGTCATGATCCGCAGCAAGCTGATCAAGCAACTGGCGCTTCATGTAGGTGCGGGTCAGGCCGTTATGTTCTTGCTCAACCTGAACCTTCATCAGTTCACGCAGCTTGTCGATACCTTCAAGGCCGAACATCTTTGCAAGATTGTCATCCGCTTTCGCTTCGACAGGCTTGCGCACTTCGGTGACGACGATGTCAAAAGTCGCCGCTTTGCCCTTTAGGTTTTCGGCATTGTAATCTTCGGGGAAGGTTACGTTCAAAACCTTCTCGTCATTGGCTTTGACGCCAACGAGCTGGTCTTCGAAACCGGGGATCAACTGACCTGAGCCAAGCTCAACTGCCATACCTTCGCCCTTGCCGCCCTCGAATGGAACCCCGTCAACCTTGCCTTCAAAGTCGATGACGACGCTGTCGCCCATCTTTGCGGCATATTTCTTGTCAGCCGCTTCAAAGCTCTTTTGCCCTGCAGCAAGCTTAAGGATCGATTCGTCTACCTGTGCGTCGCTGACGTCAATCGTCAGGCGCTCAAGCGTGATACCATCGATCGACGGCGCCGTAATGGCAGGCAGGATTTCAAGATGGAAATCAACAACCGCGTCTTTACCGGGCGCGTAATCATTATCGAGGTGCACATGTGGCTGAGTCGCAGGACGCAGCTTGTTGTCCGAAATCGTCTTTTGGACGCCTTCTTGAATCGAACTGTTCAGCGCGTCCTGAAGCAGCGAATCCTTATGCATTTTCTTGACCAGATTGGCTGGAACCTTACCAGCGCGGAAACCGGGCATACGCACCTGAGGCGCGATTTTCTTTACCTCGGCATCGATGCGTGATTCGACGTCTTTCGCGGTAATCGTCATACGATATGCGCGCTTCAGGCCTTCATTCTGTGTCTCGACGGTTTGCATAATATCTTCTCTATCTGCAGGCAAAGCGGCTGGCCTCACCTTAAACGTTAAATGGCTTTCGGGCTCAACGACAGCCGGGAACTTCCCTATTTCGTGGTGCGGGCGAAGGGACTCGAACCCCCACACCTTGCGATGCCAGAACCTAAATCTGGTGCGTCTACCAATTCCGCCACGCCCGCTTACGAAAAGCTGCCGTTTCACAAACGACGGGAGCCTCTAACGGGAAAGCCCCGCTAGGGCAAGGGCAGAAGCGGCGAAACCGCCGCTGCGCCCTTATCATCTGTTAACCAAGCGCCTTTTTCAACAAGTCGTTGATGATTTGCGGATTGGCCTTGCCCTGCATCGCCTTCATCGTCTGGCCCACGAAGAAACCAAACAATTTGTCTTTGCCGGAGCGGTATTCGGTGACCTTATCTTCATTGGCGGCCATGATCTTGGCAATCTCTGCCTCAATCGCGCCCGTGTCATTGGTCTGTTTCAGGCCTTTTTCTTCGACAATCGCAGATGCACCCTGCTTTGTCTCAAGCATGATTTCGAAGACCTGCTTGGCGATGCTGCCGCTGATCGTACCATCGGCAACCAGGCCAAGAAGCTCGGCGGCTTGCTTCGGATTGACAGGGCTTTCGTCCAAGGTCTTGCCGAGTTTGTTGAGCGCACCGAACAATTCGGACATCAGCCAGTTCGACGCCTGCTTGGCATCGACGCCTTCGGCCAACAAATCTTCAAACCAAAACGCCGTTTCGGCTTCCGCCGTCAGAACAGCCGCATTGTATGCGGTGAGGCCCAATGCTTCATAACGCGCGCGTTTGGCGTCGGGAAGTTCTGGAAGGGATGCACGGCATTCCTCCAGAAACGCGTCGTCGAGCTCGACTGGCAACAAATCAGGGTCGGGGAAATAACGATAATCATGCGCGTCTTCTTTCGACCGCATCGACCGCGTTTCCATCTTGTTCGGGTCGAACAGGCGGGTTTCCTGCACCACAGCGCCGCCGCTTTCGATCAGATCCACCTGACGCTGCGCTTCATACTCAATCGCCTGCATCATGAAGCGGATGGAGTTGACGTTCTTGGTCTCTGTGCGTGTGCCCAGCTCACCACCAGGCTTGCGGACAGACACGTTGACGTCAGCGCGCATGGAGCCTTGCTCCATATTACCATCGCACGATCCGACATAGCGCAGGATGGAGCGGAGTTTCTTGAGATACGCTCCAGCCTCTTGCGGGCTGCTAATGTCAGGACGCGACACGATTTCCATCAGCGCGACGCCCGAGCGATTCAAATCAACAAAAGACATTGTTGGATGCTGGTCATGCATCAACTTGCCCGCGTCTTGCTCGACATGGATACGCTCGATACCGATTTTTTTGGTCGGGCTGTCGGGGTCTTTTTCATTGAGCGTGACTTCAATCTCGCCCTCACCCACGATGGGGTGATACAGCTGCGAAATCTGATAGCCCTGCGGCAAATCGGCGTAGAAATAATTCTTGCGGTCAAAGCGCGACCAGCGGTTGATCTGCGCGTTGATCGCCATGCCGGTACGCACAGCCTGACGCAGGCATTCACGGTTTGGCACGGGCAGCATGCCGGGCATCGCTGCGTCGACAAGGCTCACATGGCTGTTCGGTTCGGCGCCAAAGCCGGTTGATGAGCCCGAAAAGAGTTTGGACTCGCTCGTTATTTGCGCATGGACTTCAAGGCCAATCACGACCTCCCACTCGCCGGTGTTTCCCTGGATGCGGTATTCGCTCATATTACCACCACTCTCCGGCTTCCGCCGTAAATCCTGAACGCTGCTCAATGGCGAGGCCGGCGTTAAGCACAGCCTGTTCGTCAAGCGCCTTACCGATAATCTGCAGGCCCAAAGGCAGGCCTTGCTTGTCGAGGCCACCCGGAACCGACATCGCGGGCAAGCCAGCCAATGATGCTGGCACCGCGAACACGTCGTTCAAGTACATCGACAATGGGTCGGCGTTCTTCTCACCCAAGCCAAAGGCCGCGCTAGGTGCAGTTGGCGCGAGGATGAGGTCACAGCTTGCCCATGCATTTTCGAAATCGCGTGCGATCAATGCACGGACCTTTTGCGCCTGCGTATAATATGCGTCGTAGAAACCAGCGCTGAGCACATAAGTGCCGATCATGATGCGGCGGCGCACTTCTTCGCCAAAACCGGCAGCACGCGTTGCGGCGTACATGTCTTGCAGGCCAGCCCCTTCCGGCAAATCGCGCAAACCAAAACGCACGCCGTCATAGCGCGCAAGGTTCGATGACGCTTCAGCAGGGGCGATGATGTAATACGCAGGCAACGCATATTTGGTATGCGGCAGGCTGATGTCGACGATTTCCGCGCCGGCATCCTTCAGCCATGCGATGCCATTATCCCACATCTTGGCAATATCTTCGTCGATACCATCAAGACGATATTCGCGGGGGATGCCAATGCGCTTGCCCTTCAGATCGCTGTTCAGAGCTGCTTCCCATGCGGGCACAGGCAAATCGAGCGAGGTCGAATCCTTGGGATCAAAGCCAGCCATCGCCTCCAACATGATCGCGCAATCGCGGACGTCGCGCGCCATTGGGCCAGCCTGATCAAGCGAACTGGCGAACGCCACAACGCCCCAACGCGAGCAGCGGCCATAGGTTGGCTTTATGCCGCTAATGCCGACAAATGCGGCAGGTTGGCGGATCGAGCCGCCGGTGTCGGTACCCGTCGCAGCAGGGCAAAGCCGTGCGGCGATGGCAGAGGACGAACCGCCCGATGAGCCGCCCGGCGCAAGTGCGGCGCTGCCACCATCATTGCGGCGCCAAGGCGAAATAACATTACCGAAATAGCTGGTTTCGTTCGACGAACCCATGGCGAACTGGTCAAGGTTGAGCTTGCCCAACATCCCTGCCCCAGCCTTCCAAAGATTGGCGGAGACGGTCGACTCATAGGTCGGCACGAAGCCCTCAAGCATATGGCTTGCTGCGGTCGTCTGAACGCCTTCGGTGCAGAACAAATCCTTCATGCCAATCGGCACGCCGGCCATTTTGCCAAGCGGCTTGCCCGCCGCGCGGTCGGCATCAACCGCCTGCGCAGCTGCAATGGCCATTTCAGGTGTTTCCACGATAAAGGCGTTCAGTGCCTTTGCCGCAGCAACGCGCGTGTTCAGTGCTTCAGCAACCTCAACGGCTTTGAATTCCCCGTTGGCCACGCCATCACGGATGGCGGCTACGCCCAGTCTCGAAAAATCAGTCATTATTCAATCACCTTGGGCACGCCGAAGAAGCTGCCTTCCCTCGCTGGCGCATTGGCAAGCACCTTGTCGCGGACATCGCCATCGGTGACGACGTCGTCGCGCAGGCGCAGCTTATTGGAGATAACAGCCGTCATCGGCTCAACGCCAGTGACGTCTACCTCCCCCAATTGCTCCACCCAGGCAAGAATGCCATTGAGTTCGCCGACCATCTTGTCAGCCTCTGCATCGCTAATCGCGATGCGCGAAAGCCGTGCGATTTTGTTCACGGTATCTTTATCTACAGACATGAGCCAGCCGCTAGCATTGCGCCTGCCCCGCTTCAACGGAAAAGCTTAATCTTTCAGGCTCTATTCAATTTTCCGATGCTATTTCCGTCCAATCGGCTAAATCGCATCAAAATTTCAGGACATAAACTTGGCTCGTAAATTCATATATATCGTTGCAGCGCTCATCGTCCTCGTCATCGCGGGCGGGTTCGTTATCCGCATTTATGAGGCTGAGCTCACCGAACTGGCATTTGTCCCAACGGCGAAATTCGAAAAGCAGGCGGCATTTGAACCAAACAAATATGCCGGCAACGATATGTGGTTTGCGCGGCCCGGTAAGGCGGAAAACCCGGCCGACTGGTTGCCTGTAGGCGCGGCCAAACCAGAAGTGCGGGGACCGGCGGCGATATTTTTCATTCATCCGACATCCTATATCGGCAGAGACCATTGGAACGCCCCGCTGAACGACGCGGAATCGCAGGATCGCGCCAGATTGTTCCTGCGTGGCCTCGCTTCGCCATTTGCCAGCACGGGTGAAATGTGGGCGCCCCGCTATCGTCAGGCCGCTATAGGATCCTTCCTGACCACCAAGCCCGAGGGTCAACAGGCGTTGGACGCCGCATATCAGGACGTTCTTTTGGCGTTCGACGAATTTGTTGCGAAAGTGCAAAAAGACCGGCCGATTATATTGGCTGGCCATAGCCAAGGCGCGCTGCACCTTACACATCTGCTAAAGGATCGCGTTGCAGGCCAACCAATCGCCAAGCGAATCGTCGCCGCATATGTTGTCGGCTGGCCAATTTCAGTGGACAATGATGTCGCTGCGATGGGACTACCCGTATGTTCGGGTCCGGATCAAACGGGATGCATCATGGCGTGGCAGAGCTTCGCCGAGCCCGCTGAATATGACCGCATATCAAAAGTCTATGACGCAACGACGGGTTTCAACGGCGAAAGCCGCAAAGGCACTGCAATGTTGTGCACCAATCCGTTAAACGGTGGCGCAGCCGCGGCGGCAGACATGAAGGCCAATTTAGGCACGTTAAAGCCAGATGCGTCGATGGAAGCCGGTGAACTGGTCGTTGGTGCGGTACCCGCACGATGCGACTCAAAAGGTTTTCTACTGATCGGTGATCCGCCAGAAGTTGGTCCTTATGTCCTGCCCGGCAACAATTACCATGTGTATGACTTCCCGCTATTCTGGGCGAATGTGCGGGCGGATGCCACATTGCGAATGCGGAAGTTTCTTCAGAAATGATTTTTGACGCCGTCGCTGACTTTCTGGAACAACTGCCCGAAGGCGGCGTGTTGATAGGGCTTGATATTGGCACCAAAACAATTGGCACGGCGTTTTGCGACGCTGGCTGGACATTCGCATCCCCCGCCGATTTGATCCGCAGAAGCAAGTTTGCCAAAGACAAGGCGTTGCTCAGCGCCGCGATTGCGACCCGCCCCACGCGCGGGATCGTCATTGGCTTACCGCTCAACATGGATGGCAGCGAAAGCCCCAGAAGCCAATCAAGCCGCGCTTTTGCCCGAAACATCGCTGATCTTGGCCTGCCGATTTTGTTGCGCGACGAACGCTGGTCGACCCAAGCGGTTGAGCGCGACATGATTGCCGCCGACATGAGCCGCGCAAAACGGGCCGAAAAAATCGACAGCGGCGCAGCGGCATTCATTCTGCAGGGCGCAATCGATGCGCTGACCATTGGGTGACGGTTTTTGGTCGGCCACGACCTAGCC
>CALDKP010000015.1 GCA_937898535.1 uncultured Sphingomonadales bacterium
CCTCGTGATGATTGCAGAAGATCGCCAGTTCAGCGCCGAACGCCTTTGTTCAGGCGCCAGCCGATGCAGATCATTCGATACTATGCGCTCATTGCCGTGGCCGGCGCTCATCGATGTCACAGGCTGAGCGCAAGACTGGAAACAAACTCATGACATCTGCTTCAAGAATTGCCGTGATCGGTGCCGGAATCGCCGGGGCAAGCCTTGCCGCACAGCTGTCTGCATATCAGTCAGTTGTCCTGATTGAGGCGGAGGCGCATCCGGGATATCATTCCACCGGCCGGTCCGCCGCGTTCTGGGTTGAATGCTATGGTGGCCCAGACGTTCAACCGCTGACAACGGCGTCCGGCCCTTTTCTGGCGAACCCACCCAAGGACTTCCACGATGGCCCATTGATGCACCCGCGCGGCGGGCTGCACATCGGCACGGCAGAGCAGCAACCTTTGGCGGAGGCTATGCTGGCGGAGTTCGCCTCCAGCGGAGTGCACATTGAACGTAGCGACCGCAAGGATTTGGAACGACATGTGCCCGGTCTGCGCAGCGGATGGACGACGGGGCTATGGGAGGCGGCATGTGCGGATATTGATGTCGCCGCGCTCCACGCGGCCTATCTGCGCCAAGCGCGCAAGCAGGGCGTACAGCCGCATTGCAACAGCCGGCTGGAACATGCCCAGTGGCGTGACGGCATGTGGCATATCCAAGCGGGTAGCCTGAACTGTACCACCGATATTATCGTCAACGCCGCAGGGGCATGGGCCGATAATGTGGCGCAGATGGCGGGCGTGCGTCCCTTGGGCATTCAACCCTATCGGCGCACCATTGCGCAATTGGCGGTTTCGCCCGATGTGCCTGCGGCGCTGCCACTTGTCATTGGCCTTGATGGCAGTTTCTATTTCAAGCCCGATGCGGGCGGGCGTTTGTGGCTAAGTCCGCATGACGAGACCGCAACACTGCCATGCGATGCTGCACCCGAAGAATATGATATCGCGCTTGCCATTGACCGGCTGCAGCAGGTTGTCGATTGGGACATCCGCCGGGTTGAGCGTAAATGGGCCGGCTTGCGCAGCTTTGCGCCTGACCGGCTGCCGGTCATTGGCCGCGATGGGGCGCATGATGCGTTCTTTTGGTTTGCCGGGCAGGGCGGCTTTGGCATTCAGACGGCACCTGCCGCGGCGCAGCTGGCGGCATCGTTACTGAACGATGCCATAGCCCCGCCCGACTGCGTGCATGCCGCGCTGTATGCGCCAGGACGTTTTAACTAGCTTACCGCAACCTTGTTGCTGGCAGCGTCGGCCGCATCGCTGGCCAGCCGGTCTGCGCGTTCATTTTCGGGGTGGCCATTATGCCCTTTGACCCAAATCCATTCCACCTGATGCCGCGCCATCGCTGCGACCATGTCACGCCATAGGTCGGCATTGCGCACCGGCTGTTTCGACGCGTTTTTCCAGCCATTGCGTTGCCAGCCAAATATCCATTTTGTGATGCCATCGATGACATATTTGCTGTCGGTGTGCAGTTTGACGCTGCATGGTTCGACAAGGGCGTTCAGCGCCTGAATGACCGCGCTCATTTCCATGCGGTTGTTGGTGGTGTCCGGATCGCCGCCCGCAATTTCTTTTTCATGCTTGCCATAACGGATGATCGCACCCCAGCCGCCGGGCCCAGGATTGCCCTTGCACGCGCCGTCGGTGAAAATTTCGATGTTTTTCATGGCAACTGGGCCAATAAAGCTTCAACCTGATGGGGGTCGCTGTAGAATTCCAGCCGCCGCAGGAATGCCAAGGGATCTTTGCGTGTGACCAGCGCATCGGATGGCGTGTTAATCCAGTCGTAACAACGCGTTAATGTAAACCGCAAACACGCACCGCGCAGCAATATCGGCAATGCGTCCCGTGTTGCGGCATCCATCGGCACCGCTTCGGTATAACCCGACAACATGGCCGCGCTCACCTGCGCATCAAATATTTTGCCGTCGCCCGAAAAGCACCATGCGCTGTGCGTGACCGCAAGGTCATAAGCGCGGATCTCGGAGCAGGCGAAATAGAAATCAATCAGGCCCGTGACATTGTCACCAAGCATCAGGACATTGTCCGGAAACAGGTCCGCATGGATCGCCGCCACGGGAAGATTGGTCGGCCAATGCGCTTCAAGATAATCGCATTCCGCAAATATCCGCGCAGCTAGGCCTTTGGAAATCGCGTCCAGACCTTGCGCGGTGCAGCGCATGGCGAGCGGCCGGAATGCAGAAATGCCAAGGCTGTTGGGCCGCGACAGCGTGAAGTCTGTCAGCGCCTTGTGCATCTGCCCAAGTGCTGCACCGGTTGAGTGCGCCTGTGCCGCCGATGGTTCCGTGACCGATACGCCATTGAGAAATTCGATCAGGCAGGCCGGCTTTCCGGCGATGGTCTGCAGCCAATTGCCGTTGCGGTCCGACATAAACCGCGGAACCTTGCACCCCGCGTCATGCAAATGTTTCAGCAGGGCATAGAAAAACGGCAGATCCTTTGGGTCTACGCGGTTTTCGTAAATGGTCAGGATGAACCGGCTTTGCGTTGTTTCGACGAAGAAATTGCTGTTCTCAACGCCTTCGGCAATGCCCTTAAGCGAAACCAGTTCACCGACATCGTAAAGCGCTAGAAAGGCGCCAACCTGTTCAGGCCCTAATTGCGTATAAACGGCCAAATCAAGCCGCCGCGCCGGCCAGTTCGCGTGGCAATTTAAAGGTGATGCTTTCTTGCGCCGTTGTGACCTGCTGTTCATCGATGTCAAAATGCACGGCAAGCGCATCGATGATTTCGCGGACCAACACTTCAGGGGCTGACGCACCTGCGGTCAGACCAAGCGTGTTCACGCCGTCAAACCAGTTCATGCTGATATCGTCAGCGCGCTGCACAAGATGCGCTTTCGCACCCGAGCGCGCAGCCACTTCGACCAAGCGTAATGAGTTCGAACTGTTTGGCGCGCCAATGACGATGACGAGTTCGCATTTGCCCGCAATCGCCTTTACCGCCTCTTGCCGGTTTGATGTTGCGTAACAGATATCCTCACCCTTTGGACCGACAATGTTCGGGAAGCGTGATCCAAGAATGGATGTGATTTCCGACGTATCGTCGACGGACAAAGTTGTCTGCGTCAAAAATGCGAGATTGTCGGGATCGGCAGGCTGAAGATTTCGTGCGTCCTCGGCGGTTTCCACCAATGTCATCGCGCCTGCGGGGACTTGGCCGAATGTGCCGATGACTTCGGGATGTCCGGCATGGCCGACGAAAATGATGTGACGGCCGGCTTCGACCTGGCGCTCGGCCTGTTTATGGACCTTTGACACCAAAGGGCAGGTGGCATCGAAATAAGCAAGGCCGCGTTGCTGCGCATTTGCGGGTACCGATTTGGGGACGCCATGCGCCGAAAATACGACATGCGCATCGTCGGGCACTTCATCCAGTTCCTCGACAAATATCGCGCCTTTGGCCTTCAAACTGTCGACGACAAAGCGGTTGTGCACAATTTCATGGCGCACATATACCGGCGCGCCATGTTGTTCGAGCGCAAGCTCCACAATCTTGATGGCGCGGTCCACGCCAGCGCAAAAACCGCGTGGTGCCGCCAGAAGCAGCGTGAGGGGTTTCTTGGAGATCGTTTGTTCAGTCATCGGCAATGTCCTTTAGTTAAACAGGCCGCATCCGCCAAGGCCTTTCCCCTGTTGCACGTCAGGCGATGGGCGGATAAGGACCAATGCCAGCGATGTACCCGCAACCAATGCACTGTTATGCCAAGGATAGCCTATATGAAATTTGCCGCCAAAGTCCTGACCTTCGGCATTGTCGCAGCAACCTTGGCCGGTTGTTCGCGCGAAGGCGACCTTGATATCGGTGCCGGTGTAGGCGTTAACGTCACACGGTCGGGCTGCCCTGCGGTGGCCGTTCCTGATGGCACAGGCGATATAACCGTGTTCAACCCAGCCAACAGCCAGGACGCGAGCGCAATCGACGTTGTCGCGTCGATCACCAACATCCGCCCGACGTGCAACGAAAGTGGCGAGAAGATTTTTTCGCAAGCAAGTTTTGATGTTCAGGCGCGGCGCAGCGATACGCAAGGTAGCCGGACAGTGACCTTGCCCTATTTTACCACTGTGGTGCAGGGCAACAGCGCCGTTGTTGCCAAGCGCGTGGGCCAAGTGACCTTGCAATTTGCCGATGGCCAGCAGCGGGCATCCGCCAGCGCGCAAGCCGCAAGCTATATCGACAAGGCATCGGCCAGCCTGCCGGCCGAAATCGTTCAAAAAATCACCAAGAAACGCAAGCCCGGTGACCCCGATGCGGCGCTTGACCCCATGGCGGACCCTGAAGTGCGCGCTGCGGTCGTCCGATCAAGCTTTGAAATGCTTATCGGTTTCCAGCTGACCGAAGATCAGCTGCGGTATAATGTAACGCGTTGATACGCGCTTTTTTCAAGGCACGAAGATGACCCTTTTTGAACAATATGCAGCGCATGTCGATCATGCGTTGGACGCACTTGTTGCCAGCAAGACCCTGCCATCGGGCATTGATCGTGCCAATGTGACCGTCGAACCGCCACGCGATCCATCACATGGCGACATATCGACCAACGCCGCGATGGTGCTCGCAAAACCCGCTGGCCTTAATCCCCGCCAATTGGCCGACGCCTTGTCAGCTGAGCTGGCAAAGGTAACTGGCGTCACTGCTGTCGAAATCGCCGGACCGGGCTTTTTGAACCTGCGGCTCGACGCATCGGCGTGGCTGGATGAACTGCGCGCGATTGCGCATTCTGGCGATGATTATGGGCGGTCACATCGTGGTGACGGCAAATCGGTGAATATCGAATATGTCTCAGCCAACCCGACTGGGCCAATGCATATGGGGCATTGCCGTGGCGCTGTGGTGGGCGACGCGCTTGCTGCGCTGATGGAGTTCGCCGGCTACCGTGTCGTGCGCGAATATTATATCAACGATGCCGGTGGGCAGGTCGATGTTTTGGCGCGGTCCGCGCATTTGCGGTATCGCGAAGCATTGGGTGAGACCATCGAGATCGCCGAAGGGCTTTACCCCGGCGATTATCTGATTCCGGTCGGTCAGCGGCTGGCCGAACGTTTTGGCGACCAATATGTCGCCCAGCCAGAGGCAGAATGGCTTGCGCTGTTCCGCAAAGCTGCGGTCGCCGAGATGATGGAAATGATCAAGGCCGACCTCGCCTTGCTTGGCATCCATCACGACCTGTTTTCATCCGAAGCCGAGCTGCATGAAGCGGGCAAGGCGGACATTGCCGAGCGCGAATTGCGCGCGCGTGGTCTTGTCTATGACGGCGAATTGGAAAAGCCAAAGGGTAAGGAAATCGAAGATTGGGAGCCGGTTACGCTCCCATTGTTCCGGTCGACGCAATTTGGCGATGACCAAGACCGGCCGATCAAGAAATCCAACGGCAGCTGGACCTATTTCGGTGCTGACCTTGCCTATCATTTCCAGAAAAGTCAGGGCGTTGACGCCATGATCGACATCTGGGGCGCGGATCATGCTGGCACCGTCAAGCGCATCAAGGCGGCGGTAAACGCGTTGACCGATGGCAAAGTCGATTTCGATATCAAGCTTGTGCAAATGGTGCGCCTGCTGCGCGGCGGTGAGCCCGTTAAAATGTCCAAGCGGTCGGGCAGCTTTGTCACGCTCGCCGATGTTATTGAAGAAGTCGGCAAGGATGTGGTCCGCTTCACAATGCTGACGCGCAAATCCGATGCGCAGATGGACTTTGACTTTGCCAAGGTCGTCGAAGCGTCGAAGGACAATCCGGTATTCTATGTGCAATATGCCCATGCGCGTATCGCCTCGACACTGCGCAAGGCAGAGGGCGAGGGCTTGGGCGTCGACGGATCGGAACTGGCCTTGTTGGGCGATGCCGAAATCGGCCTTATTCGCGAAGCCGCAAACTTCCCGCGTATTGTCGAAGCGTCCGCCAAATCGGGTGAGCCGCACCGTATTGCCTTTTACCTCAATGACCTTGCGGCCGCGTTCCATGCCTATTGGAACCTTGGCAATGACCAACCGGACAAGCGCTTCATATTGGCACAGGACCCGGCGCTGACGGGTGCAAGGCTTTTCATGGCGACCAATATCGGGCAAGTTCTTCGAAATGGTCTGCGGCTCATGGGGGTCGAGGCCGCTTACAATATGTAGCAATTGGGGACCGGCATGAACAACACCAACGACAATGGACTGAATCTTGACGATAGTGATCGTCTGCCCTGGTTGGAAACTGCTGACGGTTACGATTATGATGATGGTGTATCGCCGCTGAAGGTGGTGGCGCTGGTGCTGGCCGGTCTTGCCTTGCTCGCCGCGATTGTTGGCGCGGTATATTGGGTGCAGCGTAACCAAATGGGCGGCGCGAACGGCAATGGCGAACTGATTGTGGCGCCAGCAGGCGACTATAAGGTTAAGCCTGAGGACGCCGGCGGTAAAAGATTTGAAGGTG
>CALDKP010000016.1 GCA_937898535.1 uncultured Sphingomonadales bacterium
CTTTCCCTACACGACGCTCTTCCGATCTATCATGATGCGCCGGCGTGGCTCTTGTCCGAGAAGCGCGCACGGCCGAAGGCCACCATCAAATCGACCCTTGATCGGGTCCTTTCAGCGCGGCTGGCGGAGGCTTTGGCGGATAAACTTGCGCTGCACGGGAACCTTGCCGACCAAAGCGACCGTAAGCTGGCAGAGGCAGGCGCATTGCTCGATTGTTGGCCATTCGTGCCCAATGGCAGCGAGGGCTATGCCAAGGCCGAGGTGACGCTTGGCGGGATCAGCACCGAGGGCCTGTCGCAACAGACCATGGAAGCCAAGAAAATGCCGGGGCTGTTTTGCATTGGCGAGGCTGTGGATGTCACTGGCTGGCTGGGCGGCTATAACTTCCAATGGGCATGGGCGAGCGGCGTCGCTGCGGGTGAAGCAGTTTAGCCTGCCCGTCGAACGAGGCATTCCGTTGCTAAGCGAACCGGACATTCCAAATAAGAAAAGGGCGCCAAATCGGCGCCCTTTTGTGTTTATGCAGCCTGTTTGGCGCGTGATGCTTTTTTCCGCTCGTTCGGATCAAGCAAACGCTTGCGCAAGCGGATGTTCTTTGGCGTGACCTCAACCATTTCATCGTCATCGATATAGGCAATGGCTTGCTCAAGCGTCAGGCGCTTTGGCGGGGTGAGGCGGATGGCGTCGTCCTTGCCGGTCGAACGGAAGTTCGTCAGCTGCTTCGACTTCATTGGGTTCACTTCCAAATCGTCTGGCTTGGCGTTTTCGCCGATGATCATGCCTTCATACAAAGCTTCACCTGGCGATACCATCAAGATGCCGCGTTCTTCCAATGGGCCAAGCGCGTAAGCAACGGCTTCACCCGCACCATTTGAAATCAGAACGCCGTTCTTGCGGCCTTCGATGGCGCCACGATGTGGGCCATATTTTTCGAACAAGCGGTTCATGATGCCTGTGCCGCGCGTGTCGGACAGGAATTCGCCATGGTAACCGATCAGGCCGCGTGATGGCGCGCTGAAGGTGATGCGAGTCTTGCCGCCACCTGAAGGACGCATATCGGTAAGGTCGCCCTTACGCACGGCCATTTTTTCAACGACTGTACCGGAATATTCATCATCAACGTCGATGACGACCGTTTCATATGGCTCGGTCTTCTGACCCTTTTCGTCTTCGCGGAACAGCACGCGTGGGCGACTGATGCCAAGTTCAAAGCCTTCGCGGCGCATCGTTTCGATAAGAACGCCCAGCTGAAGTTCGCCACGGCCAGCCACTTCAAAGCTGTCCTTGTCTTCGGCTTCCGTAATACGGACGGCGACGTTGCTTTCGGCTTCGCGCATTAGACGGTCGCGGATCATGCGGCTCGTAACCTTCGTGCCTTCACGGCCAGCCATTGGGCTGTCGTTCACCGAAAAGCGCATCGACAATGTTGGCGGATCAATAGGCTGCGCCTGCAATGGCTCGGTTACCGTTGGTTCTGCAATCGTGTCAGCCACAGTCGCGGTGGTCATACCGGCGATAGAGATAATGTCGCCTGCCTTCGCTTCGTCAACGGGAACGCGCTCAAGGCCACGGAATGACATGATCTTGGATGCACGGCCGGTTTCGACAATCTTGCCGTCCGGGTTCAATGCGTGGATCTGTTGGTTCACCTTGACGGTACCCGACAGCACGAGGCCAGTCAGGATACGGCCAAGGAAGTTGTCGCGGTCAAGCAAGGTGACAAGCATCTTGAATTCGCCATCAACGTCGGCCTTTGGCTCTGGAACATGGCTGACGATGGTTTCAAACATCGGGGTCAGCGTGCCTTCGCGCAAGCTTGGATCTGCCGACGCATAGCCATTACGGCCCGATGCATAGAGCACAGGGAAATCGAGCTGTTCATCGGTCGCATCCAGCGAAACGAAAAGGTCGAAAACTTCGTCCAACACTTC
>CALDKP010000017.1 GCA_937898535.1 uncultured Sphingomonadales bacterium
GGAAAGCGCGGTCAAAGGCGCGCATTTCATTGAGCTTGCCTGCCAGAGGCGGATACCGTTGTTGTTCCTGCAAAACATCAGCGGTTTCATGGTCGGCGGCAAATATGAGGCGGAGGGCATCGCCAAGCATGGCGCGAAACTTGTCACCGCCGTCGCCACAGCAAGCGTGCCCAAAATCACCGTATTGATCGGCGGGAGCTTTGGCGCAGGCAATTACGGCATGTGCGGACGGGCTTATAGCCCGCGTTTCTTGTTCACTTGGCCCAATGCGCGGATTTCGGTCATGGGCGGCGAACAGGCGGCGAGCGTGCTGGCGACCGTCCACCGCGACGCTGCGACATGGACGCCCGAAGAAGCCGAAGCGTTCAAGGCGCCCATCCGGCAGAAATATGAAGACGAGGGCAACCCCTATTACGCGACATCGCGCCTCTGGGATGACGGCATTATCGACCCGGCGCAGACACGCGATGTGCTGGGGCTGGCCTTCGCCGCCGCGCTAAACGCACCCGTCGAGGAGGCGCCCCGCTTTGGGGTGTTCCGGATGTGAGTGATCAACAAACACCTCCCCGAACCGGGGAGGGGGACCATCCGAAGGATGGTGGAGGGGTGCTATCTGCCTCCTCCAACGCGCATGCTGTTGCAAAACGTGAGCGTCGCTCCGGCAACCTGCCTGAGGTTTTGGTTTGGCGCGAATTGCGTAAGCGTCCCGGTGGTTACAAATTTCGTCGCCAGCATCCCTTAAGTGAAGTTGTTATCGACTTTGTTTGCCTTGAATGTCGGCTTGCCATCGAAATCGATGGCGAGGCCCATAATGCTGGGGACAGACCAGAGAGAGACGCCGAGCGTGACCTATCTCTTCGGGCGCGCGGATTTAAAGTCTTACGTTTGCCCGCTGCTTTCGTTCTTCAAAGTCTTGACGATGCCATTGCGACTATTGTCGCCGTTTGCGTTGAACGCCAACCCCACCACCACCAGCCCTTGGCTGGCGGTCCCCCTCCCCGTTCCGGGGAGGTGTTTGAAAGCGCGACCCAATGATCAAATCCCTCCTGATCGCCAACCGTGGCGAAATCGCCTGCCGGATCATCCGTACTGCCCGCGCGATGGGCATTCGCACGGTCGCGGTCTATTCAGATGCCGATGCCAAGGCGATGCATGTGCGGGAAGCCGACGCGGCGGTGCATATTGGGGCGTCTGCGGCGCGTGAGAGCTATTTGGTGGGTGAGAAGATTATCGCGGCCGCGAAGGCCAGCGGAGCGGACGCGATCCATCCGGGCTATGGCTTTCTGTCCGAAAACGCGGAATTTGCGCAGGCCGTGATCGACGCTGGCCTTATCTGGGTCGGGCCAGCGCCTGCCAGCATCACCGCGATGGGTTTGAAGGATGCGGCGAAGAAATTGATGGCCGAGGCGGGCGTGCCCGTGACCCCCGGCTATATGGGCGAGAACCAAGACCCCGCGTTCCTTGGGCAGCAAGCCGCCAAAATCGGCTATCCCGTGCTCATTAAGGCTGTCGCGGGCGGGGGCGGCAAGGGGATGCGCAAGGTCGAGGACGCGGCGGACTTTGCCGACGCGCTTGCCTCTTGCCAGCGTGAGGCTACCGCCTCGTTCGGCAACGCGCATGTCCTGATTGAGAAATATATTCAGCGCCCGCGCCATATTGAGGTGCAGGTGTTTGGCGACACGCACGGCAATATCGTCCATTTGTTCGAACGCGATTGTTCGCTGCAGCGCCGCCACCAGAAGGTGATTGAGGAAGCCCCCGCGCCGGGCATGGACGACGCAACGCGTGAAAAGCTTTGCGCGGCGGCGGTGAAGGCCGCCAAGGCGGTCGACTATGTCGGCGCAGGTACAATCGAGTTCATCGCCGACGCCTCCGAAGGCCTGCGCGCCGACCGGATCTGGTTCATGGAAATGAATACCCGGCTTCAGGTCGAACACCCCGTGACCGAGGAAATCACCGGCGTCGATCTTGTCGAATGGCAGCTGCGCGTCGCGAGCGGTGAGTTGCTTCCGCTTCGGCAGGATGAGTTGAGCATTGATGGTCATGCAATCGAAGCGCGGCTCTATGCCGAAGATCCGGCGAAAGGCTTCTTGCCGAGCGTTGGTAGGTTAGAGTTTTTCGAACTCGACGGCAGTGTCCGGATTGATACAGGCGTGTGTCAGGGGTCCGAGGTATCGCCATTTTATGACCCGATGATTGCCAAAATGATCGCCCATGATTTGGACCGCGAAGGCGCGATACAGTCGCTTGCATGGGCTTTGAACGACAGCAAAATTTGGCCGGTTAAAAACAATGCTGCGTTTCTTATCAACGCGCTTGAACATCCGAATTTTGCGTCCGGTAATGTCGATACCGGGCTGATCCAGCGTGCGGGCGACGCGTTGATACCTGATGAGAACGCGGATATCGATGATCTGGCGCGGAGCGCAGAGCAGTATAGCAATCAAGCAATTGCGGGGTTCCGGCTCAACGGTGATCGCAACCACAAGGCGGTTCTGTCGGTTGACGGGATTGCCACCGAAGTCGACATTCCAATTGTTGAATATGTCGACCCGAGGCCGTTCGTTTTCAGCCAGAACGCCCCAAGCGGATTTTTCCAGACTGGAAATGGGCAGACTTGGTGGGTCGAACCATATCGCTACACAGGCGGCGCGCATGCTTCGGCGCATGACGGAGACATAATTTCCCCCATGCCGGGCCGGATCATCGCGGTCGATGTCACCGCAGGGCAGGCCGTCACCAAGGGTCAGAAACTCCTCACGCTCGAAGCGATGAAGATGGAACACAGCCTCACCGCCCCCTTTGACGGGGTAGTTGCCGAGCTAAACGCAGAGGCCGGCGCGCAGGTGCAGGTCGAGGCATTGTTGGTGCGGATCGAGGCGGTGGACGACAAATAATTGATAGCCGCCCGTCACCCTGAACGCGTTTCAGGGTCTTACTGTGGGGCGGCAAAAAGTAAGATGCTGAAACAAGTTCAGCATGACGTTTCGGGAGTGAGCAGTGGCAGGCAAATATTTCAACCAATGGCAAATCGGCGACACTATCGTCCATGAAATCCGGCGCACGGTGACCGAGACCGATAATCTGCTGTTCTCAGTCATGACCCATAACCCGCAGCCGCTGCACATTGATGCAGAGGCGGCCAAGGCGAGCGAGTTCGGACAAATCCTCGTCAACGGTACCTTCACCTTTGCCCTCATGGTCGGGCTGTCGGTGGGGGACACGACCCTCGGCACGCTGGTCGCGAACCTTGGCTATGACAAGCTGATCATGCCTAAGCCGGTGTTTATCGGTGATACGCTTCGCGCCGAAACCGAGGTCATTGGGCTAAAAGAAAGCAAGTCCCGCCCTGATGCCGGCGTTGTAACGTTTCTGCACCGCTGCCTCAACCAGCGCGATGAGGTGGTATGCAGTTGCGAGCGCGCGGCGTTGCTAAAGAAAGCGCCGACTGATATCTAGACCGTCGTGCTGAGCCTGTCTAAGCACGCCCCGCCGATAAGCGCCCTTCGACAGGCTCAGGGCTACCGTGAAGTTGAAAGGCGTCGCCTCGATGAAACTGCGTTCACTCCTCTTCGTCCCGGGCGACCGGCCTGATCGTTTCGCCAAGGCATCTGCCAGTGGTGCCGATGCGATTATCATCGATTTGGAGGACTCCGTCGCGGTGGACCGCAAGGTTGCTGCGCGTGAAGCGACTGCGGAGTTTTTGTCAGGCGACCGGTCCGTACCGGTGTTTGTCCGCGTTAATCCGCAGGATAGTCATCTGACGCATGACGATCTGGCGTCGGTTTTGCCATATATGCCGGATGGCATCGTCCTGCCCAAGGCGGAGGGTGCACGTTCGGTCCATTGGCTCCGCGCAGAAGCAGCAGCGGTGGCGGACAGTCAGGATGGCGAAGCCCCGCCGATCTTGCCCATTGCGACTGAAACCCCCGGTGCGGTATTTGATCTGGGGACTTTGCGTGAAGTTTCGCATTATCTGGCGGGCGTGAGCTGGGGCGCGGAGGATTTGCCCGCGGCGGTCGGCGCAGCGACGGCGCGCGAAGACGATGGCCGCTACACCGCGCCTTATGAGATGGTGCGGTCGCTGACCTTGTTTGCGGCGCATGCCGCTGGCGTTGCGGCGATCGATACGGTCTTTCCGAATATCAGCGACGAGGCCGCGCTATCGGCCTATGTTGCGCGCGCGGCGCGGGATGGCTTTACCGGAATGCTCGCCATTCATCCATCGCAAGTAAAGTCGATTAACGCCGGCTTCACACCGTCGCCGGAGCAGATTGCGCATGCCCAATCGATCGTTGATGTTTTCGCCGCCAATCCCGGAGCGGGTGTTTTACAAATCGACGGAAAAATGATCGACGCGCCGCATTTGAAGGCGGCGCTGTCGATCTTAGCGCGCGTTTAGGCCGCCAGCTTCCGCAGCACATAGTGCAGGATGCCACCGTTCATGAAATATTCGACTTCGTTCGCGGTGTCGATGCGGCACAGCGTGTCGAAATTGAACGTGCTGCCGTCCTTGCGGGTGACCATGACGGTGACCGTCTGGCGCGGCTGAAGCTTTCCGACGCTGGTGATCGTGAAGCTGTCGTCGGCGTTCAGGCCCAAGCTGGTGCGGCTTTCGCCGTCCATGAACTGCAAAGGCAAAACGCCCATGCCGACCAGGTTCGAACGGTGAATACGCTCGAACGAACGGCAGATCACAGCCTTCACGCCCAGCAGCTGGGTGCCCTTGGCCGCCCAGTCGCGCGACGAGCCGGTGCCGTATTCTTCGCCGCCGAAGACCATGGTCGGTACGCCGTCAGCGACGTACTGCATGGCGGCGTCGTAGATCGACATTTGCTG
>CALDKP010000018.1 GCA_937898535.1 uncultured Sphingomonadales bacterium
GAGCCGGTGCCGTATTCGCTGACCTTGCCCCAATCGCGGTCGATCAGGTTCAGCAGGTTCTTGATGTCGAACTGGATCTTGAACTTGTGACCCTCGTAGATCGACGGCAGTTCCTGGCTGATCTGCAGGTCCAGACGGTTCACGTCCTTGTTGGTGTTGCTGTTCTTCTCGAGGATGTGGTTGTTCCCGAGGTTGAACTGCTTGACGTAGCCAAGGAAGCGATCGCGGTCGCCGACCGGATTGGTTACCCGGTGCTGATGCGGCCATCCTATGTGCTGGGCGGTCGCGCGATGGAGATCGTCGATACGCAGGCGCAGCTGGAAAATTACATCCAAACGGCAGTGATCGTCTCGGGCGACTCGCCGGTATTGATAGACAGCTATTTGCGGGACGCCATTGAAGTGGACGTTGATGCCTTGTGCGATGGCGACGAAGTCGTTGTGGCCGGCATATTGCAGCATATCGAGGAAGCCGGCGTCCACAGCGGCGATTCCGCGTGCACCATCCCGCCCTACAGCTTGCCCGATAATATCATTGCGGAAATTCGCCGCCAGACCGAATTGCTGGCGGTCAACCTGCATGTCCGTGGCCTGATGAACATCCAGTTCGCGGTCAAGGATGGCGAGGTTTACCTGATCGAGGTCAATCCACGTGCCAGCCGGACCGTGCCTTTCGTCGCAAAGGCCATCGGCGCACCCATCGCCAAGATCGCCGCGCGCGTCATGGCTGGTGAAAAGCTGAAGGACTTGCCGCCCATCAACCTCGACATCGATTATATCGCGGTCAAGGAAGCGGTATTCCCGTTTGATCGCTTCCCCGGCGTTGACCCCGTCCTTTCGCCGGAAATGAAATCTACGGGCGAAGTCATGGGTATCGATCGCGACTTTGCGACGGCATTTGCTAAATCACAAATCGGCGCACGGATGCCGCCACCGATGGGCGGGAAGCTGTTCGTTTCGGTTAAAGACACGGACAAGCGGGTGATCGTCCCCGCCGTCAAACAAGCAATTGCATGCGGATTTACCGTATGCGCAACAGACGGCACGGCAAATTACCTGCTGGAGCAAGGGATAGAGGTCGAGCGCGTCAACAAGGTCGCGCAGGGCCGTCCGCATATCGTCGACAAGATTAAAGATGGTGAAATCCACCTGATCTTCAACACCACCGAAGGTTGGCAGAGCCTGAAAGACAGCGAAGAAATCCGCCGTTCCGCGTTGGTTGGCAAGGTTTCGCAATATACAACAGCCGCAGGAAGCATCGCGGTTGCACAGGCGATTGCGGCGCTGCAGCAACGGCAACTTGAAGTTCGGCCACTTCAAGACTATTATTAACACGAGCAGTATCGTTCCCCGACAATTGAACTGCATATCGGATTGATGGTTATCATTTCTCCGGTCGGGATGTTTTTGTGACGAAGGGTTTTGCCTGATGGCGAGTTTTGAGAAATATCCGATGTTGGCTGAAGGCTATGAAAAGCTGACAACCGACCTGAAACGCCTTCGTGATGAGCGGCCATTGATTGTGGAAGCAATTGAGGAAGCGCGTGCGCATGGCGATCTGTCGGAAAATGCGGAATATCACGCTGCTAAGGAACGCCAGGGTCAGGTTGAAGCTGCGATTTCAGAAATTGAAGACAAAATTGGCCGCGCACAAATTATCGATCCGACGACTTTGTCGGGCAACAAGATTGTTTTCGGTGCAACGGTGACGTTGTTGGACGAAGACGACAAGCCTGTGCGGTATCAGCTGGTGGGTGAAACCGAAGCCGATGCAAAGGCGGGCCGTATTTCGTACAACTCACCATTGGGCCGCGCGCTTATCGGGCGTGTCGCCGACGATGAAGTTGAAGTGACCGTACCATCTGGCGACAAATTTTATCTCGTATCCAAAATTGAGTTCATCTGAACATGCGTTTCGTCATGAAGCGCCGTAATATTTGACATGCAGCTTCCCCGCGGACCTGTCACCAACGCACTGATCATCATCAATCTGGCGATTGCGGCCATTTTGTTGGTGCCGTCCTTGTGGCAATATGCAGTCGTTGCCGGCGGGCTTTTTCCGGCCCGTTTAAGCGGTGATAGTTCTGCGTTTGCGGACATCACATTTCTCATGCCCGCGTTGCTTACACCGCTCACGGCCGCATTCCTGCATGGCGGGATCGCGCATGTCATCATGAACATGCTGATGCTTTTGCTGATTGGCAAATTGGTTGAGCGCGTTTTGGGCGGCGGTCTCTTCTTGGCGCTGTATATTGTGTCGGCTTATGTCGCTGCGGCTACCGAATGGTTGGCCGCATATCTGCAATTGCCGATGTCACTGGACATGATGGCGCCTGCCATCGGCGCAAGCGGCGCGATATCGGGTGTCATTGGGGCATATGTTTTGCTGTTCCCGAACAAGCAGCCAAAGCCATGGGGTCCGGTTCCTGCAGCGATCGCGCGTCCGCTGCATCTGACCTTGGCGTGGATTGGCCTGAACCTTGCGATGGGCTTTGTTGGACCGGGATTAGGCATCGGTATTGCCATTTGGTCGCATATAGGCGGTTTTGTGATGGGACTAGCCCTCGCACGGCCATTGCTGCTGTGGCGTTATCGTAAGGACTGAGGCTTTGACGTCACCCTGATAGGTTCAGGGTAACGTCTAATGCAGAATTTACGCGTCGGGCTGCAGCAACTTGTGCAAATGAACGACGACATATTTCATTTCGGCATCGTCAACCGTGCGTTGGGCGGCGGCCCGCCATGCTTCTTCTGCACTGGCATAGTCCGGAAACATGCCAACAATGTCCAATTTTTCTAAATCCGTAAACTTTAACGTCTGGGGGTTTTCCACCCGTCCACCAAAGACGAGATGCAATTTTGTATCGGTCACGCTGTTATCCAATTATTTTTCTTTGGCAGCATCCGTTGCCGCCTGACTCGCGGCCTTTACAGCGACAGCGGCTTTGCTGACAAGGTCCCTAAATTGCAAACGCAATGCGTCGCCGTTCAGGCCGAGGCTTTCGACCTGATCTTTACCAGCGGCTTTTGCAGCTTCAGCCATTTTACGTGCCTTTTTGTTCAGCTTTTTACCGGCTTTGCCCAAAACTTTGGTTTCACGTTCCGTACGGGGCAAAAGTGCGCCGACGATTGCGCCGATTGCGATGCCGCCCAAAACGATGGCCAACGGATTTTTGTCAATGCCGTCGCTTGTTGTGCTTTTCGCGCTGTCAGCTGCGGTTTTAATGCTGTCGCCAATCTTGCTCATGTTTCGTTCCTATATCAATCGCCAACGGGCGTGTTTGTTTTACTCTTTCGCAGGCTTGAAATCCAATGCGAAATCGGACGGCGGGCGGCCACCAATAATGTGGCTGCGCCGAGTATACCGATAAGCGGTGCTTTGTTCTTCACGACTTGGACAGTCTCATCCGCAGCCTTTTTTGCCTGCGATTTTTTCAACGCGACCAGCTTGCGAACTTGGTTGCGGGGGTTGAGAACTTCCTGAGCAACGTCGATGCTGCCCTTCAGCTTGCGCCGGAGGTTGCGCCGTTCTGCATTCGACAGAATGACGCTTTCGCGATCAGTGACAACCGGGTCTTTAGGTGAGATCGTCGACATTCTCTTGCATTTCCGGAAAGTAAACTTTCCTCATCCATTTTCGTGCCATCCATCCGAAAATGACCGCAACCAACAGAAAGCTGAAGGTAACAACCAACGTAGCCCCAAGCGGACCAATTAACGGGGCCAAAGTCAGCACCAGGCCCAACACAAAGGCGATTGCCGCGCCGATCAGCGCGAACGCCGCAATCGCGCCATAGAGGAACGCCGATCGGAACACATGCCGTGTGTAATCAAGCCGTGAACGGTAATACTGCATTTCTGCCATCACCAGCGCGCGCAGGTCTTCGATCACCAACGAAACCTGTTCGCTTGCGGTCGCTTCTGCTGGTTTTTGGCTGTCCTCCACCACTTCGTCCTGACGCTGATCCATAATCATTGGTTTCACTTATCGGTCAAAAGCGGCCTTTTGCAAAGCCGCTAATGCAGCCTAATTAGGCGTCTTTGCCACCTGAGCGAATGAGGCGTGCCAATACAAAGCCAATGGCTGCCGCAGCGCCGACCGCAACTGCCGGACTTTTGCGGACAAACTGGCGGGCGTCATCGGCCAAGGCATCGACATCTTTTGCGTCCATCTTGCCAGCGAAGCCTTCAACCATGTCGGCTGCGCTACGGGCGTAATCGCCATATTGCTTGCCGACATTGTCATCGATGGTCGCAGCGCTGTCGCGAATAAGTTTACCAATGCTGCCGACGGCTTCTGTTGCCCGGTCCTTGCCTTTTTCAGCCGCAGCGCGCGCGCTGTCCGCTGCTTTGGATTTGAAATCATTCATTTCTGATTTGACCTTTGATGTAACACCGTCGGTTTTGCCTTTAGCCGGCTGCGCCTTTGCCACGGCCTTTGGCGCTGAAGTAGACGCAGCGGGCTTTGATGCCTTGGTGGCGGCTGGCTTGACTGCTGCTGTCTTCGCAGCCGCTGGCTTGGCGGTTGCTTTTTTCGCGGGCGCTGGTTTCGCTGCCGCTTTTGGCTTTTCAGTTTCGGCCATGGGAATATGCTCCTATCGGTTAAGTGCGGGCGCGCAAATGGGCGTCGCTATATCTCATATTTGTACGGACGGTGCCTTAGTCAACTATAGCACCATAAAATTACATTTAAAATCCATATGTCTTAGCGTCGTTGCCAAATCATCAACAGAACGATAGACGCGCTGACATTGTTCCCCTCACGATTTTACTGGAGCTTTCCATGACTGCGATCCTCGACATACATGCCCGCCAAATTTTGGATAGCCGGGGCAACCCTACAGTCGAAGTTGATGTGTTGTTGGAAGACGGCAGCTTTGGCCGCGCAGCTGTTCCATCGGGCGCTTCCACAGGCGCATATGAAGCCGTCGAAAAGCGTGATGGCGACATGTCCAAATATATGGGCAAGGGGGTCCTACAGGCGATCGAAGCGGTTAATGGACCGATTTATGAAGCGTTGCTGGAACTCGACGCTGAAGATCAGGAAAATGTCGATGCCGTAATGATCGACTTGGACGGAACCGACAACAAGTCTAACCTTGGTGCCAACGCTATCTTGGGCGTCAGTTTGGCGGTCGCAAAAGCTGCTGCGGACGCGCGTGGGTTGCCTTTATATCGCTATGTTGGCGGCGTGAATGCACATGTCCTGCCGGTCCCGATGATGAACATCATCAACGGCGGTGAACATGCCGATAACCCCATCGATTTTCAAGAATTCATGGTCATGCCTGTTGGCGCTGGGTCAATTTCAGAAGCCGTTCGCTGGGGCTCTGAAATTTTTCACACACTCAAAAAAGGCCTGCATGAAAAGGGCTTGGCAACGTCGGTTGGCGATGAAGGCGGGTTTGCGCCAAATCTGGCATCGACGCGTGATGCGCTTGATTTCATCATGACGTCAATCGACAAGGCCGGGTTTAAAGCCGGTGAAGACGTTGTGCTTGCCCTGGATTGCGCAGCGACCGAATTTTTCCGCAACGGTAAATATGAAATTTCTGGCGAAGGTCTCTCGCTTTCTCCGCATGAAATGGCGGATTACCTCGCTGCGCTTTGCAAGGACTATCCCATTCGTTCGATTGAGGATGGCATGAGCGAAGACGATTTTGAAGGTTGGAAAGCGATTACCGACAAGATCGGCCACGAGGTACAGTTAGTCGGCGACGACTTGTTCGTCACCAACCCAGAGCGTCTGGCAATGGGCATTGGCAAAGGTCTTGCCAACTCTTTGTTGGTGAAGGTTAACCAGATTGGCACCCTGACGGAAACGCTCGCCGCGGTGTCGATGGCGCACCGTGCTTCGTATACGGCCGTGATGTCACATCGCTCCGGCGAGACGGAAGATGCGACCATCGCCGATTTGGCAGTGGCAACAAATTGCGGCCAGATTAAAACCGGAAGCCTTGCGCGGTCCGACCGGTTGGCGAAGTACAACCAGCTCATCCGCATTGAGGAAGAGTTGGGTGCATCGGCGCAATATGCAGGGCAGGGTATATTCCGCTGACCCCTCCTTTCTTGCCATTTGTCCGAAAATATGATTCTGTCTGAATATGGTGCGTTCAAACCGAAAGCCTGAATATGTGAAGTCAGTGATTGGGCCAGCGTTGGCGCTTTTCGCCTTGCTGGGTATTGCGTCTTATGCGCTTCTTGGGCCAACCGGAATCATTGCATGGACGGATTATCGGGCGGCTCTGAGTGAGCGTAAAATTGAACTGGCAAAGCTACAAAAGGAACGTGATGCTCTGCGAAATCGGCAGTTGCTTCTTGACCGCGATAATGTCGATCCTGACTTGGCCGGCGAATTAATGCGCAGGGAATTGAATGTTGTTGCGCCTGATGAGGTCGTTGTTCCTTTAAAGTGATGCGTCCTTCTACGATTGCATAGCTATGCAGTGCATTCCGTTGCGGAAAAGCGCTTTTCACCGTGGTCGATATTGATTAGGCGGCAATGCATTCGCATATAGAAATTCCATTAAAGGAACTAATTTTGGCAACCTCCCCAGCGAAAAAGTCTGTGTCGAAGAAGGCCAGTGTGAGCGAAGACGCCGCGCGTGCCAACCGCGAGCGTCCAAACGAACCAAAGCTATATAAAGCGACCAAAGAAGAGCTTTTAAAGTTCTATCGCGATATGCTTTTGATCCGCCGCTTTGAAGAAAAAGCTGGGCAATTATATGGCCTCGGCCTAATCGGTGGATTTTGCCATTTGTATATTGGCCAAGAAGCCGTCGCCATTGGGCTTCAATCCGCGCTGACACCGGGCAAAGACAGCGTCATCACCGGCTATCGTGACCATGGGCATATGCTGGCATATGGCATTGATCCCAATCTGATCATGGCGGAACTGACCGGCCGTGCTGCGGGTATCTCGCAGGGCAAGGGCGGGTCGATGCACATGTTTTCGACTGAACATAAATTTTACGGCGGTCATGGCATCGTGGGCGCGCAAGTCTCGTTGGGTGCGGGCCTTGCATTCGGTCACAAATATTCGAACGATGGCGGGGTGTGCCTCGCATATTTCGGCGACGGTGCGTCCAACCAAGGGCAGGTCTACGAAAGCTTTAACATGGCGGAATTGTGGAAGCTTCCGATCATATTCGTCATCGAAAACAACCAATATGCGATGGGCACCAGCGTAAACCGCGCATCGTCCGAGGACCAATTATACCGGCGCGGCGAAAGCTTCCGTATTCCCGGCATCCAGGTGGACGGTATGGATGTTCTCGCCGTGCGCGGTGCTGCCGAGGTTGCATTGGATTGGGTGCGCAGCGGTAAGGGCCCCGTGTTGCTCGAAATGAAGACGTACCGTTATCGCGGGCACTCTATGTCCGATCCGGCGAAGTACAGAAGCCGCGATGAAGTTCAGTCGGTACGTGACAACAGCGACCCTATTGAGGGATGCAAGGCGTATTTGGCCGACCTTGGCGTGGGCGACGACGAGTTGAAGGCGATTGAGAAGGAAATCCGGAAAATCGTGAATGAATCTGCTGATTTTGCGGAAGCATCGCCTGAACCGGATTTGTCCGAACTATATACTGATGTGTTGGTGGAGCAATATTGATGGCAATCGAACTGAAAATGCCTGCGCTTTCGCCAACAATGGAAGAAGGCACGCTTGCGAAATGGTTGGTCAAGGAAGGCGATCGCGTCAAATCTGGCGATATCCTTGCCGAGATCGAAACCGACAAGGCGACGATGGAGTTTGAAGCCGTTGATGAAGGCGTGATTACTTCCATTTCTGTGCCCGAGGGCACCGATGGCGTAAAGGTCGGCACAGTGATTGCGCTGATCTCCAGCGACGACGAGGCCGCGGCTCCAGCCAAAGCCCCCCCAGCGCCTGCCGTTGCACCAACGCCTGCAACAGGCGTCCGACGCCCTGACCGGAGAGCGCGTGCGCCTGGCGCAGGACTCCGTGGAGCTGGCGCGTCGCGCCACGGACGCCACGTCCAAGAGAGTCGCGGCCGGGCGCGTATCGCCGGTCGAGGAGACCCGCGTGA
>CALDKP010000019.1 GCA_937898535.1 uncultured Sphingomonadales bacterium
AAGTCGGGCTGGATCGTCAACATCTCCTCGGGCGCCGGCATCCACCCGAAACAGCCCTACAACCGCCGCGGCGGCGGCACGATCTACGGCATGTGCAAGGCCGCTCTGGAGCGCCTGACGACGGGTCTCGCGTCGGAGGTCTACGACAGCAACATCGCCGTGAACGTGGTCTCGCCGGGCCTCGTCGAGTTCGGCGTCTTCGAACAGGAAGCGGTAGCGATCGGAGGTCATCTGGCGCCGCGTCGGCCGGCCGGCTCTCGCGCCAGGGCGCCTCGACCTGCCAAGCGGCCGGAAGGTCCAGCTTGGGCTTGACGTAATTCGGGCCGGCCGCGCACCCTGCCAGCGCGACCGCCAGGCCGCCCTTCATGTCGGCCACACCGGGTCCATTGAGCGTGCCATCGTCCAGCCAGCGCAATGTCTGAAAACTGTGGTCTGCCGGAAACACCGTGTCCATATGTCCGGTAAATAGCAATTGTGCCCGACATTCCGGGCGAACGGTTATCAGCAAATGCCGCCCATGCGTCACTGTGGTCACCGTTCCGTCGGATAGCATGCGATCCACAGGTTCTGGCTCAACGAGTGTTACTTCGCCAGGCAGGGCCGAGAATGCGTCCACGAGCAAATTGGCAGTGGTGGCAAGGCCGTCAAGATTGCCCGAGCCGCTGTTGATCGCGGCCCAGTTCTGGACTTGGCCAAGCATCGGTGGTTGCTCTATGGTTTCAAGCGCCTGTCGTTCGCTGGCAGATAGCGTGTGCATATCGCATTCTTAGCCTTGGATAATCCAAAGAGCCACCCCTGCTATATGCGTTAACCCACTTCCTTTGCCAGAGCGCACCATTCCGATATGGTGACCGTTTCGGGGCGGCGATCTTCGGCTATTCCGGCAGCGCTTAACGCGTCTAACGCGCCGGCGACGCCCTTCAGGCTCTGCCGCAACATTTTGCGGCGCTGGCCAAAGGCGGCGCCTGTCAGATTTTCGAGCACAGACATTTTGACATCTGCGGGCGCATCCTTGGGCGTGATGTGGACCACCGCCGACATCACCTTTGGCGGGGGCGTAAATGCGGAACGGTGAACAGGCATCGCAATTGCGGCATTTGACCGCCATTGCGCCAATATCGCGAGCCGGCCAAATGCACCCGTACCCGGCGTTGCGATAATTCGGTCTGCCACTTCACGTTGGAACATCAAGGTAAGGCTTTTCCAACGTGGTGGCCATTCGTTGCCGCCCAACCAGCCCACCGCAAGCGCAGTCCCGACATTGTAGGGCAGGTTTGAAACAACGTGAAACGGTGCACCAATTTCAGCGAACGGATCGATTTTTAACGCATCGCCCTCAATCACGCGAAGCTGGCCCGGAAATGCCTCTGACAGTTCAGCCAAGGCAGGAAGGCAACGATGATCGCGTTCAACGGCCAGAACCTGCGCGCCTGCTCGCAGGAGCGCTCTGGTGAGGCCGCCGGGGCCGGGGCCAACTTCATATACGTGCTCACCGGCCAAGCTGCCGGGAATTGCGGCAATGCGATCAAGCAGCTTTTCATCGAACAGAAAATTTTGACCGAGCGCCTTACTTGCAGACAAACCATGGCGCGCAATGACGTCTCTAAGGGGAGGGAGCGACACCGTCATCCGCCAAGATCGGCAGCAGCTAGGCGATGCAACGCAGCAGATTCAGCCATCTTAATGGCAGCAATCATCGAAAGCGGAAGCGCCATATTCTTGCCAGCAATCCCGAACGCAGTGCCATGGTCGGGCGAGGTGCGAACCACCGGCAGCCCCAGCGTAATATTTACCGCATCATGAAAATACAGCGTTTTCAAAGGAATGAGGGCCTGATCATGATATGCGCACAATGCCGCGTCATAATGCGACCGCGCTTCGGCATGAAACATCGTGTCGGCAGGCAAGGGGCCAACAACGTCGAAACCTTCACCGCGAATCTGTTCGATGGCAGGTTCAAATATGTCCAGTTCTTCGCGGCCCATATTGCCCGATTCGCCAGCATGCGGATTAAACCCAGCAACTGCCAGTCGTGGATTTGCTATGCCAAAATTACGCTGTAGGCCCTTGGCTGTCGCACGCAGGCGTTGGCGGATAAGCCGACCGTCAAGCTGTTCTGCGACGGACGCGAGCGGGATATGTGTCGTCATCGGGACAACGCGCAGATCTGGACCAGCAAGCATCATCACGGCGTTGTTTTTGGAAACGCCGCAACGCTCTGCAATAAACTCTGTCTGGCCGGGATGCGTGAAGCCCACCGCGTATAACTGCGCCTTGGATACAGGGCCTGTGACCAACGCGGCGGCACTGCCTGCACGGGCAAAGCCAATCGCCATTTCAAGCGCCTGATATGCGCAATGCGCGCCATCAAGATCCGGCACACCCGGAACAATCGAAATGCAGTTATGCACTTGGATAACGGGAAGAGCCGTATAAAAATGCGCAAAGGTTTCGGCCGGATCTTCGATGCGGACGACCGGACCATTCCAATGCGGCGCGAAACTGGCGATATCACCAATTGCGAAGAAAGGCGCCAATCCAGACGCGTGGCGGGCCTCCCACGCTTTGCCGATTATCTCCGGCCCTATGCCTGCCGGGTCACCGACCGAAACGGCCAGTGGCAGTTCCAGTCGGCCAACCGACATCAGTTATATTCGATAACAGCGTCGCGGCGCAAATCGCGCAAGTAAATCCGGGCGCGCTTGTTTACACGCTCTTCTTCCAGCCGCGACATGATTTCATCGAAGCTTTCAGATGCAGCTTCCTGCGGGGCATCACGACCACACAAGACAAAGACGCGAACGCCGTCTTGCAAGGAACCATAAGGCGGCGTCGATTGTCCAATCTGCAAATCGAGCATGACCTGCTGCAACGGCGCAGGAAGCTCGCGGATTTTAATGCCGTCACGGTTGACCACATCGGCGCCCAGTTTGCGCGCCATTTCGTCGGCCGCACCACAACCCGTGATTTTCTGAGTTTCTTCGCTAAATTGCTTTACCAGCGGCGCAACTTCAGTTTCCGTGGTCCCTTTTGGAAAGGTGATCGCGATCTGTTTCAAGCTGAGCGCGGAATCGCGTGGATCGGACGTTGCGACCTGACGCTTGTCGATCAGAAGCAATATCGAAATTCCGCCTGGCGAGGCAACGGCCTGAACCTCGTTAGCGTTCATGTTGGCGGCGGCATTGGCGAGTGATTGCGGCAGCTGCGCCAAGGACAGCCAGCCGAGGTCACCGCCCACTGACGCGGTTGAGGCTTCCGAAAACTGACGCGCATATGCGACAAAGTTCCCGCCCTGCCGAAGCTGGTCGATGATTTTCTTGGCGTTCTCGGTGACCGCTGGCATCGTTTCCGGCGTTGCGGACAGGTAAATCTCGCCCAAACGATATTCCGTGGTTCCCTTGGTCGCTTTGATGCGCTCGATAATCGCATTCACTTCATCGTCGCTAACATTGGCCGATGGCCGCACATTGCGCGACAACAGGCGGCTCCAGGAAAGCTCACCTTTAATCTGGCGCTTCAGCGTCGCTACGGAGGAACCGATTGAGATCAGATATTTTTCAACTTCATTGGCAGGCCGATTAAAATTCTGCTGCGCCACGCGGTCGAAATACTGATTCACTTCAGCGTCTGTGACTTCAATCTCATTGGCAGCAGCTTCTTGAATTTGAAGCGTTTCATCAATCAGGTTCGTCAGAATCTGTGCGCGAAAACGCGCCAGTTCTTCCGGTGGCAGCTTATTGTCATTGGCAGCAACGATCAACGCGAGGCGGTGATCAATGTCGGTGCCGGTAATAATTTCGCCGTTCACCTGCGCCGTCGCACGACGCACATTCGGGTCGTTTTTGCCGAATAGTTGCTGTCCATCCGGAATAGTCAATTTGGCTTCTGGCACAGCATCGTCACCGACAGTTTGTGCGACCAGCGGTGTCAGCGCCGTTGCGGAAACGAGCACGACGACGAGGGACAGGCGCTTGAATAACTTCATTGATTTACATCCAGTACACAAACAGTTCGAGGGGACGGGTAACCGGGCACTGCTGAACAGCAGATGAGCAGTATTATACTTCTCCGCGAATTTATTCCGGATGCTTTACACACCGAGATTGCGAAATGCCAGACGGAACAGAAAGCTGTTTCCACGCTGCGAATCTCCGACGGGCTGATAATCGCGTCGCCAGGTCAGACTTAACGACAAGCAGTCGTCATCATATGCAACGCCCAGCCGGTGCCGGATAGGATCGAAGCCGTCGGAAATGCTGGTCGGATCCTCCGCAGTGTCGGTCAAATCGACAATTGTAGAGCCAAATACCGACCAATAACGTGCAACACGCACGCGTCCTGCCAAACGAATTTCTTCACGGTCAGTGAGGTCTTCGAGGGTCGGGCCAATATTACGATTGAGCTTCAGATAACCAGCCTGAACATATGTGCCGCGTGATCCTATTGTGGCATCGACCTCATTACGCCGTATCGACAAATTGTCTTTATCGAGACGGAAGCGGTGCGTGAGTTTTACCAAGTCTTTGAAACGAAATTCGGACCGCCCCACAATATCCGATGCCTTGTCAGATAGGCCCGTTCCATCAGGGAAAATCGACCCTCGGTCAGACAGACGGTAACTTTGACCTAGATTGATGTCAGCGGTAAAGTCTGATTTGCGTAATGCCCAGTCGAACCCATATGTAATGCGCAGGTCGTCTTCAAAACGGTCGTAGCCGGGGAATCGGTTTAGCGCGAACAGGTTGCTGTCTTCCAAATCGACGGCGCGCGAATCTTCATTTGGAATGTTCAAATTGGAAATCGACGGCGCTGCGACCATTTGAACGCGGGGCGTAAGAATCTGTGTGCCGCCAAAGGCTTTACCGACAAAAGGCCATTTAATATCAGCGGCAGTGGCGAAAATGGCGCGGTGCTGCCACCCTGAATCTCCGCGGTATATCGCGGTCAGCGTGCTGGCATTTTCGTCGCTGTGGTACACATCCCCGCGCGCGAGCATGGTGAACGTTACTTCCTGTCCAAGGCCGGTTAGCGTGCGCAGATCCCATTTTGCGGCGCCAAATGCGCGCTGCGTGTCCTGGCCCTCGGTACGGCCGATGGTGAGGCTGTTTGCTTGAAGCTGAATTGTGCCGCCGACAACCGGGGCATCCATGCGCAGGCGGTAATCGATTTCGGGTAGCGCGATTGGCGCTAGACCTTGGCGATCGCCCGTGCGAAGGGTTTGGACTGCCCAGCCTGCAAGCGAGAAATAGCTGTCACTGTCGATCCGTTCGGCAGCAAAGGTCGAGCGGAGCCTGTCATCCCGGCTGATGTCATAACGCCGCAAAAATGTGCGGTCCGACGCATAACGGCCTGATGCCGAAATAGACCAATTGGTGTCGAGCTGGAACTTGCCGGCACCTTCGAGATAGCCACGGAAAACATCTGCGCCGACAGGTGTCGAGGTGCCGCTTGTATTGATACGATTACTATATGTTCCGTATGCACTCAGTTCTACAGCGCCATTTTTTTCGAGCGTCCGGAAATTTAGCCGGCCCAAGGGTGCTGCGCCGGAAAACGCGGTTATCGCTGCCGTAGCATCCCGATTTTCGGCCATGCGCCAATAATAGGATTGTTCAAGTTCAGCGCCGTTATTCCGCGAAAAACCAACACTGGGAACAAGAAAGCCGCTTCCGGCTTTGGTATCGACGGGGTGGGACAAAAATGGCAGCGGAATGACCGGCAAACCAAACAGTTCAATCCGGGCACCTTTGTAAACGACGCGTTTTTTGCTGGGGTCATAGACGACCTTAACCGCTTTTACTTCCCAGCTCGGTTTTTTTGGACAGCCGTCAGCGTCTACGACTTTGCAGGCTGTGTATGCGGCATAATCAAGCGTATAAATGCCATCTTTCCGTGCGCCGCGTTTGGCGGCAAGGCGGCTTTCGTCCGCCAAAACGACCAGCAGATTGTCGATAACGCCGTCTTTTAGTGCATCGGTCAGTTCAATCTTGTCACCATATGCAACGTCGCCTTCTGGGCCGATTGCGCGGATGGTGCCTTCAGCGAAAACCTTTCCGCTTTTGCGGTCCCAGATGATATTGTCGGCGCGCACAGTGTAACCTTGGCGACTGACAATAACGTCGCCTTTGGCGGTAACGGTTTCTGTGTTAGAGTCATATTCAACAACAGCAGCATCGAATTCGATTTGGTCGCTGGCCGTTTGTGACACTGCTGCTGAGGGTCCCGTTTCGGCAAATGCGAACGAGGACACAGACCCGCATCCGATAAAAATCGGAACAAGCAAAATGCGCGTTAAAAAGGTGCGGGTGGCGGGGATGTTCATAAAAACCGTGCAGTCCTTTATCGCCGCTATCGCATTGGGTCCACCCATCATCCCATTTAACGCTGTATTTGCGATTAACCGTGGGAATTTATCCCCTATCTTTTGCTTTAATCCAAGGGTGAATTAGGCCTATAGACCCGTAAAACCCGTTATCCGCAAAAAGGCATACCATTTCCATGAAGATCAATTTTACCGATGCACGCCCCCAAGATGCCGACGTCCTCGCGTTCATCGTAACAAAAACTACCTTCGCCGACTTCACATTTCCCTTGGAAAATAGCGATATCGTGCACGCGACCGCAAAATTGGCGCGTTTCGAAGGTGCGGCAGGGCAAAGCTTTCTGCTCATCAACGAAGATGGCGGGAAGCTTGTTCGGATCATTTTGGTCGGTGTCGCGGACGGTGAAGCCGGCGATTATCAAAAGGCGGGCGGCGAAATTGTTGCCAAGGTTCAGACATCGGGCGCCAAACATATTGCCATTCATGGCGCGAACCTTAGCGCGAAAGCAGCCGCAGAAGCGGCCTATGGCGCAACATTGCGCAACTGGCGCATGGATAAGTACCGCACCAAATTGGCTGAAACGTCAAAGCCGACTGTCGAAACATTGACGGTGGCAAGCGCGCCAGCAGACGCAAGCACCCTGTGGCCGAGCTATCATGCAATCGCTGAAGGCGTTGCCTTGACCAAGGAACTGGTCACCGAGCCTGCCAATATCATCTACCCCGAAAGCTTTGT
>CALDKP010000020.1 GCA_937898535.1 uncultured Sphingomonadales bacterium
AAGGATGTGCGCATGGCGCATGGCGCGGCGCATGATACGGCGCAGAACATAGCCGCGACCTTCGTTTGACGGCATGACGCCATCGGCCAACAGGAAGCTGGTCGAGCGCAAATGGTCGGCAATCACGCGGTGGCTGGCCATTTGGTCGCCCTGCGCCTTGGTACCGGTTAGCTCTTCCGACGCATTGATCAGCGCCTTGAACGTGTCCGTATCGTAATTGTCGTGCACGCCCTGCATGACCGCCGCGATGCGCTCAAGACCCATGCCGGTATCAATCGACGGCTTCGGCAAAGGCACATCGGTGCCGTCATCCTGACGCTCGAACTGCATGAATACGAGGTTCCAGATTTCGACAAAACGGTCGCCATCTTCGTCCGGGCTTCCGGGAGGGCCACCAAAGATATGGTCGCCATGGTCATAGAAAATTTCGCTACACGGACCGCATGGCCCTGTGTCGCCCATCGACCAAAAGTTATCGTTCGTCGCAATACGGATAATGCGCTCTTCAGGAAGGCCCGCAATCTTGCGCCACAGGTCGAATGCCTCATCATCGGTATGATAGACCGTTGTCGTCAGGCGCGATGGATCAAGGCCCCATTCCTTGGTCAGCAATGTCCACGCATGGGTAATCGCCTGTTCTTTGAAGTAATCGCCGAAAGAGAAATTGCCGAGCATTTCAAAGAAAGTATGGTGGCGCGCCGTGTATCCGACATTGTCCAGATCATTATGCTTACCGCCCGCACGCACGCATTTTTGGCTTGAAGCTGCACGCGGTGTTTCGCGGCTTTCAAGGCCCGTAAATACGTTTTTGAACGGTACCATGCCGGCATTGACGAACATCAATGTCGGGTCATTGTACGGCACGAGTGGCGCGGACGAGACTATGTCGTGCTGAGCAGCACCAAAATAATCAAGGAACCCGCGGCGAATATCATTGGTCGATGTCATAACGAAAGCGACTTAGGGAACGACTCGCTGCCCTGCAAGCCGGATATGCACTTTGCCCCTCCATCAGGCATAAGCATAAGGTCCGCCCTTTTCGAGCGCGCGCTGAAATGCGGGCCGCGCGTGGATTGTTTCCACAAATTTGGTGAGGTTCGGGCGATTGGCGGCACGGCCTATTTTGACCGCAGCTTCGGCTGGAAAGCTCAACATGATGTCGGCACCGCTTAGCGTATCGCCCACAAACCATCCGCTGGCTTTCAAACCATCCTCCATGAACTGGAAATGGCTTTCCAATTGCTCATTAATGCGCGGGTGCAGGGGCGCTGCGGCTTCACCCAGACGGGCCGTGTACAGGTTGAGCAAAATCGGTGTCATCGCCGAACCTTCGGCAAAATGCAGCCACTCAAGGTAACGGATATGTTGGTCTGTCCCGCGTGGCGGCACCAAATGCGCCCCGTTATGACGTTCACACAGATATTCAACGATGGCCCCTGATTCAAAAACGATATTGCCGGCGTCTTCAATCATCGGTGACTTACCCAAAGGATGTATTTTCAAAAGCGCCTCGGGCGCAAGATTGGTCACAGCATCGCGTTGGTGGTGCTGAATTTCATACGGCACGTTCAATTCTTCAAGGAGCCACAAAATCCGTTGCGACCGCGAATTGTTTAAATGGTGCACTGTGATGGTCATGGTTATTCTCCTGAATAATTTTGATAGATACGCGCGGCGATTTCCCGAACCAGCTTTGCCCCGACGATTGCCGTAACATCGTTCACGTCGCGGTCGGGATTCAGTTCAACAACATCCGCGCCAACGATTGGCGCATTTTGTTTGGCAAGTATTGAAAGCACTTCGCGCACGGTCAGGCCACCCGGCTCCGGATGCGCCACACCCGGCGCCTCCGACGGATCGAGACCATCGAGATCAAAACTGATGTAGAGTGGCCCTTCAAGAACGGGAACATGCTCCGGCGAAAAGTTCAACATCGGGAGGATTTCAACGCCATAACGCTCCGCCTGTTCGCGGCAATGGCGGTTCAGCGTCCGGATACCAACTTGAACAATGCGCTTTGCATGGCCGGCTTCCAATATGCGGGCAAATGGCGATGCATGACTGCGCGGATTGCCTTCAAAATCGGCATAAATGTCGGGGTGCGCATCGAAATGCAGAATGTTGAGCGGCCCATGATGCGCGGCGAGAGCCGCCACCACCGGATATGTTACCGCATGATCGCCGCCCAGCAGCAGAGGAACAGCGCCTGCGTCCATCGCGTCAACCACCGCCTTTATGATGAGCGCGTCATCAGCCGCAGTATCAACGTCCAAAAGCGGCACGTCGCCGCGATCAATCAGCGCAATGTCGGTTCCTATTTCAAGGCCGCACTCGGTCGATAGGTTGCCCCGGTCGCTAAATATCGCATTGCGAATTGCTGTCGGTGCCGCCGCTGCGCCACGTTCGAACGAACTGTTTTGATCTGTGGGCAAGCCAATCAGGTGAATCTGCAATGTCATTGGCGCAGTTGTGACGGAGCCACCCTGCCTGTCAAGAAGTCAGCGGCACGAGCGCCGAAGACTGTTCATATATCTGTGCGCGGCAAAACAAAGTGACCCGCCCCGGGGTGGACCAGGACGGGTCGAAAGCAGCGGCCTCAGGCAAGGCCGCGCTTGTTCGCATATTTTTTAAACGTCGTCTTCCGCGTCAGGCCCTGTCATCAGGACTTCAGCGACTTCTTCGGTCTTGCCCCGAATGGCGGCTTCCAACCGTGCCGCGACTTCAGGATTTTCCGTCAGATAGGTTTTTGAATTCTCACGACCCTGCCCAATACGGATCGAGTCATAGCTGAACCAACTGCCGGACTTTTCGACGATTCCCGCCTTCACGCCCAGATCCAACAGTTCCCCGGTCTTGGAAATACCTTCGCCATACATGATGTCGAATTCGACCTGCTTGAAAGGCGGAGCTACCTTGTTTTTAACAACCTTCACACGGGTTGTGTTACCCACAATATCTTCACCAGACTTAATCTGACCCGTGCGGCGGATATCCAAACGGACCGATGCATAAAATTTCAACGCATTACCGCCAGTGGTCGTTTCGGGCGAACCATACATCACACCAATTTTCATGCGAATCTGGTTGATGAAAATCACCATGCAGTTCGACCGGCTGATCGAACCTGTAATTTTGCGAAGCGCCTGACTCATCAAACGCGCTTGCAAGCCGACATGGCTATCGCCCATTTCACCTTCGATTTCGGCGCGCGGCACAAGTGCAGCAACCGAGTCGATAACCAAAATGTCGACTGCGTTAGACCGCACCAGCGTATCTGCAATCTCGAGCGCTTGCTCACCCGTGTCAGGCTGCGACACGATAAGGTTATCAATATCCACACCCAATTTCTTCGCATAGCCCGGATCCAGCGCATGCTCTGCATCGATAAATGCCGCCGTACCACCTGCCTTCTGCGCCTCTGCAATTGCATGCAAGGTCAGTGTGGTCTTACCCGAGCTTTCTGGTCCATAAATTTCAATCACCCGTCCCTTGGGTAGACCGCCAATGCCGAGCGCAATATCCAAACCAAGCGAGCCTGTGGACACTGCATCAATAGCAATGGCCTCACGGCTACCCAGCTTCATCGCCGAGCCCTTACCAAAGGCACGATCAATCTGCGCAAGCGCCGCTTCTAACGCCTTTTCACGTTCCGAACTTTTCATACCGTTTGCCTGATTCCCATCGACCATTTTAAGACTTGCTGCCATTTTTCCACTCCTTTAGCGCCATGCCTGTTCCAGATTATCATCCGGAATAACCATTATGTACACCTTCTGTTCCAAAAGAACAAGAGCGGAACAAATTTATTTATATGTTTATTTTCAATACCTAACCTAATCAGCCTTTGCGAGCGCGTCGTGGACGGCTTCCGCGATTTGCTGAACTGAAAATGGCTTAGCAAGGAACGACACATTGTCGAGGCTGATCGTCTCGCGCAACTGTTCCTCTGCGTAACCTGACATGAACAACAGACGGAGGTCCCCATATGTCGCACGCAAATTGCGCGCCATTGTCGGGCCATCCATATTGGGCATGACGACGTCCGAGACGACGAGGTCATAACGCTTGCCTTCCGCAAAAAGTTCAAGCGCCTGCTCGCCATCGCTTGCGGTTTCAACGACATATCCCTGTCGCACCAACGCGCGCTCTGCCACCGCGCGCACCATGTCTTCGTCTTCAACAATCAAAACCCGACCACTGCCCCACAAATCCTTGGGCTTGTAGAATTCCTTTTTGCCCGTCTCGACAACCGGTGCTTCACCGCGATGCACGGGCAAGAAGATGTCGAAACGCGTTCCTTTGTCGACTTTGGAATCGGCGAAGATGAACCCTCCCGATTGCTTAACAATGCCGTAGACCGTGGAGAGACCAAGCCCGGTTCCCTTCCCCAGTTCCTTGGTCGTGAAAAACGGTTCGAATATCTTGGACAGATTTTCTTTCGAAATCCCCACACCGCTGTCTTCAACGGATAATTTGACATAGTCACCGATGGGCAAAAACTCGCTACCCATCGCAGCGACTTCCTGCTGACCCACCGCCAATGTGCTGATGTGCACCACGCCGCCCTTGGGCATCGCGTCGCGCGCATTCACGCCCAAATTGATGATCACCTGCTCAAGCTGCCCCGGGTCAGCGCGTACCGCGCCGACGTTACGCCCGTGATGAACCTCAAGCCGGACGGTCTCGCCAAGCAATCGCTTAAGCAAGCTTGATACGTCGGCAACAACATTTGCCAGCTGCAATATCTGCGGACGCAATGTCTGCTGGCGCGAGAACGCGAGCAACTGCCGGGTCAGGCTGGCCGCGCGATTTGAGTTGTTCTTGATCTGCTGAATATCATCATAATCGCCATCGCCGGGCTGATGCCGCAGCAGCATGAGGTCGCAATATCCGATAATCGCGGTCAGGATGTTGTTGAAATCATGCGCAACGCCGCCTGCAAGCTGCCCGATCGATTCCATCTTCGTCTGCTGTGCGACCTGCCGCTTCAGGGTTATTTCTTCGCTGTTATCCTTAAGTCCAAGCAGAACCGCAGCGTCGCCCAACCCACGCACGCCAGCGATTGAGAGTGCAATGACTTCATCGGGTCGCTCTTTCAAGCGGATGGCGATGTCGCCTGACGTCATGGATCCACTGCCATAGCGGCGAATGCTATCCAAAACCGCGCCTTTGTCTTCGGCAATGACCAGATCGCCAGGATAAGGTGGCAATTTGGTGGGTTCTACATCCAACACGCGGGCAAATGCGTCATTGGCAAACAGGAACCGGCCATCGCGATCAACAAGCGCCAGTCCCAAAGGCAGTGTGGAGAGCAATTGCTCCACATGTGCCAGCGCAAGGCCGCGGTCGACCTTTGCGCTCTCTTCGTCCACAGCGAGCAGCAGGGCGGAGCCTTCAACATTATGTTCGTTCAACGGAACGTGCAAAAGCCGGATCGGCAAACCGCGCCGTCCTTCGCGTTCAAAAAAGACGCTGCCCTTGTCATCCATCCGCACAAAATCTGCGAACGAACAACCAGTGAGGGGCTCTTGGTCCGTGCCCGTTGCGCGCAAGGCAAAAGCAGCGTTTGCAGCACGAACCAAGCCGTCGGGTCCAACGGCGACGGCCATAACGCCGCTGCCGGACATGGCGCGCCCGATACGTCCGGTAATCAGTTCAATCGCTCGGCTTTCAATGGCAAGCCGCTCAATAGGTGCGAGCCTCCATAATAAATATTCGTCAGAGGCGCCTGCGCGGGCCACCTTGACGCTATATGCCCGCTGGTCCTTGGTTATATTATCGATCTGAGCACTGCCGTCGCGCCATGCAGCACGACCTGCCGCGACCATCAAAGAATAGCTCGCTTCATCCACCCCCAGATCCGGCGGTGCTTTCAGTCCGGGAAACGCTTTCGTGAAATGGTCATTTGCGCACACCAGCCGGCCAGCCCGGTCACTGATCGCGATTGCAGCGTCGCTCAACTGCGTGGCAGCGTGCGTGATGGACCAGTCAGGCGGCGAAACATCGACGACATCTTCGACCGAACCCGCGTAGCGGAAAAAGTTAATGAGCGCGCCGGCCGCAATGATGACGGCGGCGCAGGAACCGACAAGAATGATATTGCCCGTCGAAAACCACAATATCGCCAGCGACAGCAAGGTTGCGAGAGCCAACACCGCCAGCTGACGCACATCCAGCTTGGCGGACTGGTCAATATCCCCGCCAAACATCTGGAATTGAGTCGGCGGGGATATTCTGTTCAAAACCATTCCTTACCAGATGCGAACGCGGTCCTCAGGCTTGAGGTATAATTTTCCGTCTGCTTTCGGCTGGAACGCATCGTACCATTTGTCAAGATTGCGAACGACCCAAGCGCGTTGTTCCGAAGGGCTGTGCGGATCTGTAATCAAACGCTGACGCAAATTGGCCTCACGATAATTGCGGCGCCATACCTGCGCCCAACCAAGGAAAAAGCGCTGATCGCCTGTCATTCCGTCAATCACCGGCGGCTCTTTGCCGTTGAGCGACGTGCGATAGGCATCGTACGCAATCGTAAGACCAGCAAGGTCACCGATATTTTCACCCAATGTAAACTCACCCTTCACCGAAGCGTCGGGAAAAATCTTGTAGGCGTCATATTGCGCGATCAGCTTTTTACCCGCCGCTTCAAAAGCTTTTACATCACTTTCGGTCCACCAATCGGCAAGCTTTCCGGTCGCATCATATTTGGCACCCTGATCATCGAAATGGTGGCTGATTTCATGCCCGATCACCGCACCAATTCCGCCATAATTGACGGCTGGATCAGCTTTTGCGTCAAAGAAAGGTGGCTGCAAAATTGCGGCCGGAAAGACAATTTCGTTCATCCCAAAATTGGCATAGGCATTGACCGTCTGCGGCAACATGCCCCATTCCCAACGGCGGATCGGCTGGCCAAGCTTCGACATATTGTCGTCAAAGCCCCATTGGTTCGCACGCAAATCATTCCCAAACAAATCGCCGCGCACGATTTTCAGGTTCGAATAGTCTTTCCAGCGATCCGGATAGCCGATCTTCGTTGTAAAATTGGCCAGTTTTTCGCGGGCCTT
>CALDKP010000021.1 GCA_937898535.1 uncultured Sphingomonadales bacterium
ACATAAATGGTGGACTGTCCGTCCAGCAGGAATTACAGTGGTCGTAACCGCAGCACAACAACGCTGCGCAAGCAGCAGTCTTTCGGATCACCGTACTCGAGATGTAACTACATGTTAAGTCATATCGTGCCATGCCCTGGCATCACGCGACGGGCCCCTTCGTCCCTTACAATTTGACCATGAGCAAGTTCTGGCGGATCGCGTTTGCATGGCTTCTGGCCGTGGCGCTACCCATTCAAGGGTACGCCGCCCAGACCATGCTGCTCTGCGGCCCGGCCAACCATCACCCCGTCCGCGCCCGATTGCTCCAGCGCGCGTGCGGCGTCGTCAATCCCGCAGATATCGCCGTTGACGATCACCGGGATGGTCACCGCATCCTTGACCTTGCGAACGAAGGCCCAGTCGGCAGTGCCCTTGTACAACTGGTTGCGGGTGCGGCCGTGGACGGTGATCATCTTGGCGCCAAGGTCTTCGGCGATACGCGCGAGTTCAGGCGCGTTCAGGCTGCCATGGTCCCAGCCCATTCGCATCTTGACGGTAACAGGCACAGACACGGCCTTCACCGTCGCCTCGATAAGGCTGGCCGCCAGCGGCAGGTCGCGCATCAATGCAGAGCCTGCATCGCCATTCACCACCTTTTTAACGGGGCAACCCATGTTGATATCGATAATCGCTGCGCCACGGTCTTCGTTCAGTTTCGCCGCCTCACCCATTTCATATGGCGCGCAGCCAGCGAGCTGCATCGACACGGGCTCTTCAATCGCATCCCATTCGCATTTTTGGATGCTCTGGCGCGTTTCGCGGATCATCGCTTGGCTGGCAATCATCTCGGTCACGTTTAAGCCTGAACCAAATTGCCGAACGATTTTGCGAAATGGCATGTCGGTGACGCCAGTCATCGGCGCCAAAATGACGGGACAATTGATTTCAATATTGCCGATTTGGATAGGTTTCAGCTGCATTTTCAAAACTTGCCTAAAATTTAGGCAGGCCGTTACCCGCTTTCGGCTTGGCGGGCAAGTGTGCTGTCGCTAGAGCGCGGTTATGGTATCTCACCCCATCACCGTTGCGCTCATTGTTGCCGCTGGCTCTGGAAGTCGCGTGGGCGGAGATATCCCCAAGCAATATCGTCCGGTTCGCGGCAAGCCGATGCTGCGGCACAGCTATGAAGCGCTGTCCGCGCATCCATCGATTTCCAAGGTCTATGTGGCCATTGGCGCGGGCCAAGAGGCCGAGGCTTCGGCAGCACTGCGCGGCCTGCCCGCGGCGATCTTTGTTCAGGGCGGCGCTACACGGCGGGAAAGTGTGCAGTTGGGCTTGAAGGCGATTGCAACCCATGGCGGTGCAGACCGGATCCTGATCCATGACGCCGCGCGGCCCTTTCTGCCCGGCGCGGTCATCGATGATTTGATCAACGCACTCGACGAAGCGCCCGGGGCTGTTCCTGCCCTGCCCGTTGTCGATAGCCTTTCCAGAGGCGATCAAAATCTCTCCGAAACCGTTGACCGCGCACATTTGTGGCGCATTCAAACACCGCAGGCCTTCGCCTTCGCGAGGGGTTTTCGGGGTTCTGCCCAAGGTTGCACCGCGCCCCGCAACGCGCGACAAGGGTGCAACGCTATCTCCCAGGAGCCGGACATGGATCTCAACGACGTCACCGCAAAAGTGCAAGCCGCGTTGGACGCACTCACCGCATCCGCAGAGAGCGGCGAAGGCAACTTGCTCGATCTGTCCATCAAGGCCATTCGCCTGCGTGCCACAGTGGGTGAGGTGAGTGACGCGCTTGAAAAAGTGTTTGGCCGCCACCGTGCCGACACACAAAAAGTTACAGGCGTTTACGCCGCGGCTTACGACGATGGCGAAAATGAGGGAGACACCATGGAATATTGGAATGCTCTGAAAGCCGACATTGCT
>CALDKP010000022.1 GCA_937898535.1 uncultured Sphingomonadales bacterium
CGATGGGCCAAAGGATGGCTCTACCATTACGAATATGCGCTCGAGACATAGCGAGCAGTCGCTGCCTGTCGTTTCAAGATGTAGATTCTCTGGTTTTAACCCTGTTGTACCTAAGGACCTATCCGGATTGGATCGTGTCATCTTGGGCCTAAGTTGCCCACAATCGAAGAGCGCAAATTTACGATCAAATCCGAGAGGTATCTGCGATGCCAAGCAAAATGCGTGCAGCAATATTTATCGAGCCCGGCAAAATCATTCTCGGCGAAAAGCCTATGCCTATTCCGGGGCCCAAAGACGCTTTGATACGTATCACACTGACGACAATCTGCGGCACTGATATCCATATCCTGAAAGGCGAATATGCCGTAAAATCGGGACTAACCATAGGCCACGAGCCCGTTGGTGTGATTGAGCAACTGGGCAGCGCCGTTGAAGGATTCGAGGTCGGACAGCGCGTGATCGCGGGCGCCATCACGCCGTCGGGCACGTCCAACGCGTCATTATCGGGATTTCACTCGCAATGCGGATGCCACACGCCGCATGGCTGGCAGTCTATTGGCGGCTGGCGGTTCGGCAATACCATCGACGGAGCACAAGCCGACTATCTGGTGGTGCCTGACGCAATGGCCAACCTTGCAGTGATACCCGATGGTATAAGCGACGAGCAGGTACTGATGTGCCCCGACATCATGTCGACCGGTATGGGCGGTGCCGAAGCCGGGCGTATCCGCATCGGGGACAGCGTGGCCATTTTTGCCCAGGGGCCAATCGGACTATGTGCAACAGCAGGGGCCCGGCTAATGGGGGCTTCAAATATCATTGCCATCGATAGCATCAAGGAACGGCTCGACATGGCCAAGCATATGGGCGCGGACCATGTTGTCGACTTCTCCAGGACCGACCCCGTATCTGAAGTCATGCGGTTAACCAGTGGGCGCGGCGTCGATGTCGCGATCGAGGCATTGGGACAGCAATCTACATTTGAGGGCGCGCTTCGCGCACTTCGACCAGGCGGCAGGCTATCTTCGCTTGGCGTGTACTCAAGCGATCTCAAAATCCCGCTCGAAGCCTTTGCTGCCGGGCTTGGCGATCACAGCATCGTCACGACGCTTTGCCCTGGCGGCAAGGAGCGGATGCGAAGGTTAATGGAGGTGGTGGCATCGGGCAGATTCGACTCAAAGGCACTGGTGACGCACCATTTCAGCCTTGACGATATCGAGACTGCTTATGATGTGTTCGCGCACCAGCGCGACGGAGTGCTGAAGGTGGCCATCAAACCATAAAAATACCGCGCCAATGAACGCGCACATCCCCCAGTCCGGTAAAGTCCTGATAGTATGCTTACGTGCAGCGGGCAAAACTGGCCAATAATGTCCGAACCCTTCACTCTGAACGCCTTGAGCAACACTGCGGGACTGTCGACTGCAGAGGCGGCGAAGCGCTTGGCTGAAGACGGCCCCAACGTGCTTCCCAAAGCAGAGCAACGATCGCTTTTCCGTATTATACTTGATGTTGTGCGTGAACCGATGCTGGCACTACTGATGCTCGGCGGGCTGGCTTATCTGTTGCTTGGGGACCTTACAGAAGCTTTGATCCTGACCGCCTTTGCATCCTTTTCCATCATGGTAACGATCATGCAGGAAAGCCGCACCGAGCATGTGCTCGATGCACTCCGCGATTTGTCAGCTCCGCGCGCGCTCGTTATTCGCGATGGGGAGCGGCACCGTGTGGCCGGTCGGGACGTGGTGCGAGGCGATCTCTTGCTGCTCGATCAAGGTGACCGGATTGCCGCCGATGCAGTCCTATTGACCACAAACGACCTTCAAGTCGATGAATCGCTCCTCACCGGTGAATCTCTGCCTGTTATCAAGCGTGCCGCCTTGACTGATGAGTATGTTGGAGGGTTGCGGCCCGGGGGCGAAGATCAGCCCATGGTCTATTCGGGATCTATCATAACCCGCGGAAGCGGCGCCGCCTGCGTTACTGCAACGGGGCTTTCGACCCAAATCGGCCTGATCGGAAAATCGTTGGCCGCACTTGATCCCGAGGCACCCCGGCTAAAGCTCGAAACGATGCAGATCGTCAGGCTGTGTGCCGTTGGCGGTACATCTGTCGCGATTGCGGTCGCCTTATTATATGGGCTGACCAGCGGCAGTTGGCTCGACGCACTGCTGGCAGGAATTTCGATTGGTATGTCCATGCTGCCAGAGGAATTTCCGGTTGTGTTGACCATCTTTCTCGCGGTGGGCGCGTGGCGGATCAGCAAAGTGCGCGTTCTGACCCGGCGCGCTGCGGCGATAGAGACGTTGGGAGCGACCACGATATTATGTACAGATAAGACCGGCACGTTGACCGTGAACCGTATGGCGATCACCCATTTGTGGATACCCGATAAAGGCACGACGAAAATCGATGATTATCGGACCATTCCCAAAGAATATGCGAAACTGATCGATACTGGAATATCCGCCAGTGCAGCCGCCACCGTCGATCCGATGGAGGTTGCGATCCAGGAGGCCGGTCAAACATCAAAGCAGCAAAGCACTCCAGAATGGAAATTTGTTTGCAATTACGGCTTACGCCCCGACTTGCTCGCCATGTCGAATGCATGGCAAACAACGGAGAAGCTGGTTGTGGCCGCCAAGGGTGCGCCAGAGGCAATTGCGACCTTATGCCGGTTGAGCGGAAGCGAAGCAGAAAAACTTGCGCAAGCCGCCGATATGATGGCCGAACAGGGCATCCGTGTTCTGGGCGTAGCGGCTGCCGACAGTATGGATCTGCAGCCAGCAAAATCGCATTGCGATTATCATTTCTCACTCGTTGGACTGATCGGCCTCGCTGACCCTCTAAGGCCCGGGGTACCTGATGCCGTGGCTGCGTGCCGGGCTGCGGGTGTGCGGGTCATGCTGGTGGAACAGACCGCCCATTGGGGCGGGCGTGCCCCGGTGGATGGCGATATGGTTGAGGGGATGGCAGCGCAGGACTGGGTGGATGCCACCATTGCCGCGCTTGAAAAGCTGCCCAATGTCACGCTGCGCCTGCGCTGCATGGCGGCGGGGGTCTATGACCATGGCTATGTG
>CALDKP010000023.1 GCA_937898535.1 uncultured Sphingomonadales bacterium
GGCGTGTCGGCGGGCACCGTCGACGTGTTGATGGAGGCGGGTTGGGTGCGCCCCGCCGGACGCCGCGAAAGTCCGGGCCGGCCGCTGCAATATGCGACGACGCCGCACTTTCTGGTGCATTTCGGGCTGGAGAGCCGCCGCGACCTGCCCGGGCTCGCCGATCTCAAGGCAGCGGGACTGCTCGACCGCACCGCGCCGACCGAATTGTTCGGCGATATGATGGTTGTGGAACCCGAGTCCGAAGATTCTGGCGCGGAACCCGATGCTGGGGTAGAAGCTGACGCATAACCGCCCCATATCGGGCGTGCCGCATGGTCGGCCATCTGGAGATTGTCATGGGTTCGCTTAGCCTGTTCCATTGGATCGTCGTCATCGTCCTCGTCATGCTGCTGTTCGGTCGCGGCAAGATTTCGGACCTGATGGGCGACGTGGCCAAGGGCATCAACAGCTTCAAGAAGGGGCTGGCCGACGACGCCACACCGCCCGCCGGCACGCCGGCGCCGCCGTCGCAGATCACGTCGCAGCCGGCACCGACGCCCGTCCGTGAAGAAGTGCCGCGGTCGTAGCTCTTCAAAAATCAGGCGAAGCCTGTGTTTGATATCGGTTATTCCGAACTGCTGCTGATTGCGGTGGTGGCCTTGGTGGTGATCGGCCCCAAGGACTTGCCGCGCGTCATGCGCATGGTCGGTGGCTGGGTCGGCAAGGGCCGCGCGATGACGCGCCATGTCCGCGCCGGTTTCGACACGATGATGCGCGAAGCCGAGCTCGACGAAATGCAGAAGCAATGGGCCAAGCAGAACGAAGAGATCATGCGCGCGACGCCGTCACTGGCGACGGACGACTGGATGGGTGTGACGGATACGCCGGTTACTGAAACCGCGACGGCTGAAACAGCAGTTGCCGAAACCTTCTCGGTCACTGACGAAAGCGCGCGTGCTGCTGTCGCAACCGAAGCTGCGGTCGACGTGGCGCCCAAGCCCGCCGCCAAGCCGCGTGCGAAGGCTAAGCCCACGCCCAAGGCCAAGACCGAAGCTGTTGCCAAGAAGCCAGCGCCCAAGCGCCGCGCCAAGGCCGCGGAATGAACGAGCACAACCCGATACGCGACGAAATCGACGAAAGTCGCGCGCCGCTGATGGATCATCTGATCGAGTTGCGTCGCCGGTTGCTGATCTGCGTCGTCGCGATGCTGGTGGCGTTCGGCGTCGCCTATACGCAGGCCGAGCGTGTCTTCGGCTTCCTGGTGCAGCCGCTGGTCAGCGCGTTCGGGCCCGGCGCCGGCGGCAAGCTGATCTACACCAAGCTGTACGAAGCGTTCTTCGTCGAGGTGAAGGTTGCGGCGTTCACGGCGTTCGTGCTGGCCTTCCCGATCATCGCCAACCAGCTATGGGCGTTCGTCGCGCCCGGGCTGTACAAGTCCGAAAAGCGCGCGTTCCTGCCGTTTTTGATCGCGACGCCGGTGCTGTTCACCATGGGCGCGGCGCTGGCTTACTATGTGGTGATGCCCACCGCGTTCACCTTCTTCCTGACCTTCCAGAACGCCGGCGGCAGCTCGGGCATAGCGCAACAGGCGTTGCCGTCGATGGATGAGTATCTGTCGCTGGTGATGCACTTCATCATCGCGTTCGGCGTGGCGTTCCTGTTGCCGGTGCTGCTGCTGCTGCTCGAACGCGCCGGTATCGTCAGCCGCGACCAACTCATTGCCGGGCGGCGCTATGCCATCGTCGGCGCGTTCATCATCGCCGCGGTGCTGACGCCGCCCGATATCCTGTCGCAGTGCATGTTGGCGATCCCGCTGATCCTGCTTTACGAAGCGTCGATCGCGATTATCTGGTTTACCGAGCGCAAGCGCGCAAAGGCGGAGGCGGCGGGCTGAGCCTGCGGCACAACGTCCGCGCGTGCCTCTCTTGATCCTCCCCTGCAAGGGGAGGGGGACCATGCTCTTTGCATGGTGGAGGGGTAGCACTGGCGGCAATCAGTATTCCTGCAGCGCTGGTGACAACCCCTCCACCGCCAAGTGGCGGTCCCCCTCCCCGAAGACGGGGAGGATCAAGAGGGGGCGGAATTTTTGGTTTCGGCCATCGCCGGCCTGAAAAATTTGAACCCGGCCACGCACGGGGGGCGGTCGTGGCCGGGTTCGTCTTCGGGCCCGGCGAGCGGGATCAAGCCTGAGGACCCGGAGCAAAGTGTGTCAAATTGCCCGCACGTCCGCCACCCCGATTGTGTTGAAAGTGGCAAAATGTCGCACCGAATGCGGTAAATCGATACGTTTCTGCGACAGTATTCATGTGTTTGCACGGTGACTGCCGGAAATACTGCGTTGAATGCAGACTTGAGCAATTTTATGTCGCAAGCAAATTTGTGCCAAGTAACTGGCTTGTTTCTGCAAGTTGTTATCAAGTTCTTAAACTAGCATTTCGGCTGTCAAAAATGCTTTGGGATGCGGCGATTATTGGGCGCAGGATCGACGCGCACTATGCCGCAACTGTCGCGCTTGCCGGCTTGCGCGGCCAATTTGCGGCTGTCACAAGACCTGCATGACCGAGGCTCTCGCCCCACTTGCGCTGCCCGCGGATGCCGCGCGTTTGCTTGACGGCATGGCGGTCGATGCGGCGCTGGCGGCGGCCAATGTGGCAGCGCGGGATGTGGCGCTGGTGTCCTTGTCCACCACCCTCGCCACCAATGCGCTGGTCGAGGGGCAAGGCGCCCGCGTGGCGCTGATCGCCCGCATCGGGACGGGCGACGAACAGGCGTTCGCGG
>CALDKP010000024.1 GCA_937898535.1 uncultured Sphingomonadales bacterium
AGACCATTAAATCAACGATCATATGCCTTTGGCAAATTGCCTTCTGTTGGCCTTGCATAGCGGTCACGCAGTCGATTTTGCCGGTTGTCGAGCGGTTGTTCGACGCCATCGATGATCACTGTCGTCGGCGCAGAAGACAGCTCAAGCGGATCGCCATCCCAAACAACGACGTCTGCGGCTTTACCGGCCTTGAGGCTACCCAAACGGTCACCAACCCCCATGATATCGGCAGGAACCGAGCTAATCGCGGCAAACGCCTCATCCCATGTCAGGCCAGAGGCACCGGGAACGCGTTCAAGGCTTACGATATTGCCTGCATATTGCGTCGTGTAACGCAATTGGTGCGAATCGCGGTCATTGATCATGCCAATGGCAACCTGCACACCGGCATCTTTCATGCGCCCAATGTTGCTCTGCGTTGCACCCAGCATTTCAAACGATGCTGGCAAGTCATTCAAAGCCGACGCGATAACGGGAATACCCGCTTGCGCGAGTTGCGGTGCAACCCGCCATCCCTCGCTTACCCCAACAAACACCATTTTGATCGATGGGAAGTCTCGTTTCAACTCAATGAGCCGAAGCATATCATTTGCGCCTTCGACATGGATCAAAAGACGCGTTTCACCGCGAAGCACTGACAACAAGGCCCTTGCGTCTTCTGCCTTTAGCAAATCATCATCAAAGGTGCCACGCCCAGCGGCGTAATCCTGCGCTTCACGCAACATCGCGCGGAAATGCAGATGCGTTCCAGCACGGCTTCCGCCAGCGGCATCCGCGCCATCCTCACCGAATTCGGCAAACTGAAATGCACGTGCCTTGGTAACCGGATTACTGTCGGCTCCTAAATCCGCAATGGCGCCCTGCCCTGCAAAAATAGAGTCCGCCGCTTCCGGTGCGACAACTGCGCGCGTTACGCCGGCTGAGCGGTTAACCGCAAATGGCGACCGGAACGGATCAATCGCAGGCGCAACGTCGATAGCCGCAGAGAAACCGCTGCGACCGCCGCTTTTGTCGTTCGTGCCGTTAACGGCATCTACTTCAGCGAGGCCAAGACGCGTGAAGCCAGCAAAAACGCCAGGGGTTACCCATTTACCTGACGCGTCGATGCGACGTGCGCCCGACGGGACCGAAACACCGGCACCAGCCGCAACGACAACGCCATCACGGACAACCACAGTACCACCTTCAATAGGTGCACTACCATCGCCAATCACGACGCGGCCGCCAGTGATGGCTATGGTTTCAGCCGAAACCGGTGTTGCAAAAGCCGCAAGCGCGGCGGCAGCATAGAGGAAATGCCTCATTTCACATCTCCTTCACCAGGTTGGCCAAGCTCAAAGTCACTGACCGGACGTATTTTCGGGTTGCTCGCATCAAACATCAACGCGCCGTCGATCCAAACCTTATCAGGCCGTGCGTACACGCTGAGCGGATTGCCATTCCACAGCACCAGATCGGCCATTTTACCGGTCTTCAAGCTGCCCGTTTTGTCCGAAATGCCAAGGGCCTTGGCTGGGTTATATGTCAGCCATTTGATGACTTCAGCATCGCTGATATTGATACCCATCCGGCGACCATCGGCCTGCGCCTTTGCCGCTTCTTGGTTCAGACGCTGGATCTGGTTTTCGTCATCCGAGTGAATGATCACGCAAGCGCCCGTGTTGTGCAATATCGCGGCATTTTCAGGGATGGCGTCATAGGCTTCCATCTTGAAACCCCACCAATCGGCCCAAACGGCTGAACACACGCCATTGTCGCGCAACAAATCCGCGATTTTGTAGCTTTCAACGGCGTGGTGGAATGTCGATACCTTGTACCCAAATTCCTTCGCCATATCGAGAACGAGCGCCATTTCGTCGGCGCGGTAGCAGTGGTTCTGGATCGAAATGTCGCCATCCAAAACACCAGCAAGCGTTTCAAGCCCGAGATCGCGGGTATATTCCTTACCGCTGTCGCGCTTCTTCTTGTAATCCTGCGCCTTAATCCATGTCTGACGGTTGACGGCGATGTTGCCCATGCGGGTGGAGGGCATGCGACCCTTGCTGCCATAAACCCGCTTGGGGTTTTCGCCACAGGCCATTTTCATACCGTACGGCGCGCCCGGGAACTTCATGCCCTGCACCGTGCGCGCATAGACATTCTTTAGGACAACGGAGCGGCCACCCATCAGGTTAGCCGAGCCCGGCAAAACCTGAAGCGCGGTGACGCCGCCATTCGCGAGTGCGCGGCTAAAGCCTGGATCCTGCGGCCACACGCTGTGTTCCGCCCAAACTTCGGGAGTGATCGGCGATGTCGCTTCGTTCCCGTCGCTATGGGCTTCCACCGATGGAGTAGGATAATCGCCGAGATGTGAATGGATATCAATGATGCCCGGCGTCACAAACTTGCCTGCACCGTCCACAACCGCCGTACCCGAAGGTATAACAGTGTCCGGCCCGCCGACGCTGCTAATCTTGCCGCCAGAAATGAACACCACGCCATTTTCGATTTTGCCACCTTCGCCGTCGTAAATGGTGACATTACGGATGGCGGTAGCAACGCCGGGATATGCCTTATATGTTGACGGGAACGGCACCGGTGCCTTTTCCGCCTGCGTTGCAACGGGTGCCGCAGAAGCCGTCTTTGGGCCTTCCGCGGTTGAACAGGCCATAAGAGCCAGCGGCAGCACAAGATATGCGCTGCGCAATGCATTAAACTTTGCCATCACTTAACTCCAGTTTGTGGGGCGAACGCCAGCGGCAGCAGCATCCGCCCCGGCGCGATGCCCAGGCGCATCGCTTCTGGGGCGGAGGCGGCTGGCGGGTCTCTCAAGCCAATCAGATTTCAGTTCATCCGGCGCCCGTCGCCGTCCCTCCACAGCGGAGGGCAAGGAGAAGCATCATGGCACCTCGCGTCCTCATTTCCGACCAACTCAGCGACGCCGCAGTCGCGATTTTTAAAGAACGTGGCGTCGAAGTCGATTTCCGGCCCGGCATCGACAAGGACGAACTCGCCGCCATCATCGGTCAGGGCGCATCGCATTTCTATCCGGCCGGAGCCTGGCTGTTTCACGAATCCACCCCGCGTCTGTGGATGGGAATCGTCGAGGAAGGGGAGCTTGAAATCGTCCGGGGAAACCATGGAAGCACCACCCGCCTCGCCACACTCCGGCGCGGCAGCGCGTTCAGCGAGGGCGAGCCAAGCCTCTTTCCCGGCACCCATACTGAGGCCGGAGCAGGCAAGGTGAAGGGAGGGAAGTGTTTGATAGCCAGCGAGCTTCCAGGCGG
>CALDKP010000025.1 GCA_937898535.1 uncultured Sphingomonadales bacterium
ATCGACAACGCGCATATCACCATGCACCTGTCGGGCCGCGCGCAGGACAAGATGTTCGTGCGTTCCGCCACGCGCTTTTTCGAAAATCTGGAGCGCTACCGCCAAGGCGCGCCGCTTGAGCCAATGGTGAATTTAGACCTTGGCTATTGATAAACACCGAAGCCCTGAGCAGCAGTCGCAACGCGACTGCGTCCGTCGAAGGGCGCTTATCGGTTGTGGCGCTACCCCCGACAGACGTGCTTCGACAGGCTCAGCACTTACGGTATAGGAGAATAAATCATGCCCCATAACCCCGCCGAAATCTGGCACAAAGTTGCCCTGTCACGCGATGCAACGGCTATCTCCGCCGTCCTGCACGACGATTGTGTTTTCGAAAGCCCGGTTGTGCATTCACCGCAAGTCGGCAAGGCGATCACCGCCAAATATCTCGCCGCCGCTGGCCACACGCTGGGCAATGCCGAATTTGCCTATGTCGGCGAATGGCACCGCGAAAACAGCGCCATCCTGGAATTCCAAACCGTGATCGACGGGATTGCGATCAATGGCATCGACATGATTAGCTGCGATGACGATGGCCTTATCACCCATTTCAAGGTCATGGTTCGGCCGTTGAAGGCAATGAATATGCTCCATCAGAAAATGGGCGAGATGCTGCAGCGCATGAGCGCATAAGCGCATGGCGACCGGAGAAACATCGGGCCGGTGGCGTTTTTTCGTACCGAAACTTGCCGGCGCAAGCTTGCATGACCGGTTGATCGCATGTGCCGGTGCTGGCCTTGGCGTGCTTGTCGCGGCGCTTGCGGGACTTGGCGTTCAGGACATGTTCCCGGCTTTGCCGTTCCTGATTGCCCCCATTGGCGCATCGGCGGTGCTGGTATTCGTGGTGCCAGCAAGCCCATTGGCACAGCCATGGCCCGTGTTCGGCGGCAATGTCATTTCCGCGTTGGTCGGCGTGACGGTGCTGCATTGGGTACCCGTCACCTTTGCCGCCATCGCCATTGCCGTGGCCGCGTCGATAACATTGATGTCATTGCTGCGTTGCCTTCATCCACCGAGCGGCGCGGTCGCACTCACGACCATTTTGGGCGGCCAAGCCATTGTCGATGCGGGTTATGTATACCCAATGTCGATCGTCGCCGCCAATTCCGCGGCATTGCTCGCGGCAGGCTGGTTATTCCACCGCGTCAGCGGCCATAGCTATCCGCACCGCGCCGCGGCTTCACCCGCCCTGCCCGTTGGCCTTTTGCGGGCCGATATCGATCAGGCCGTGCAGGAAGCGCATGAAAGCTTCGATATCGATCTCGCTGACCTAGAAGCTTTGCTCCTCACCGCCGAACGCATCGCCGAACAGCGGCGCGCCGCCCGCTAACCCAAATTAGATGACCACCTGCCCGCCCAAGGCGACAATCCGGTTGGACGGAATGCCGAAAAATTCAGCTGGGTTATAGGCGTTACGCTGCAGAAAGATCAGGATGATGTCCTGCCAGAACGGAAGGCCTTCATCTTTTGACGCGGCCAAAACGCTTTTGCCCATGAAATAGCTGGTCATCATATAATCCAACGGCGCGTCTTTTACGGGAATTGCCAAGGCCAAGTCATTTGGCACGTCGGGTGTTTCCATAAAGCCATATGTCAGAATGACGCGCGCGAAATTCTGATCGACTTTGACATAGCTCGATCTTTCTTCGCTTGGCACATGTGGCACGCTGGCGGTGCGGATGGACAGAACGATATTGCGGGCGTGGAGCACGCGGTTGTGCTTCAGATTGTGCAATATCGTTCCGGGAACGCCCTCTGGGTTGGCGGTGAGGTACACAGCGGTTCCGTCGACGCGCGCGACCTTGCTTTTCGCCAGTGACTTGCCGAGTTCCGCAAGCGTCATTGCGCCTTCATTTTCTCTGCTGTCGATCAACTGCTTTCCGCGTACCCAAATCCAGATAATCAGGCAGATCAGTGCACCAACGGCCAACGGCACCCAACCGCCATCAACCACGCGCAAGATATTGGCGCCGAAGAAGATGAGGTCGATGACCAGAAACGGCAATATCACCAGCAAGGATTTGGCGAGGTTCCATTTCCAAAGCTTGTGCACGACAACGAACGCAAGGCATGTCGTCACCACCATCGTTCCCGTTACGGCGATACCATAGGCCGACGCCATTGCCGACGAATTGCGGAATTGGACGACGAGCAACCAGACACCAAATAACAGCATCCAGTTAATCGCCGGAATATAGATTTGCCCTGCACTGCCCGGCGAGGTTTGCACAATCTTCATGCGGGGGAGCAGCCCAAGCTGGATCGCTTGCTGGGTCAGTGAATAGGCACCCGTGATGACCGCTTGGCTCGCGATTATCGTGGCAAGTCCCGCCAAGATGATCATCGGGACACGCACTGCCTCGGGCGACATCAGGAAGAACCAATCCTGCGTTTCAAGTGGCACACCAGCCGCCCGCGCGTGTTCAAGCGCCGCCATCGCAAATGCACCCTGACCAAAATAATTGAGGCTGAGCGCGGGGAATACCAAAAGGAACCAACCCAAACGGATCGGGAAGCGACCGAAATGGCCCATGTCCGCCGTCAATGCTTCGGCTCCAGTCACCGTCAAAAATACGGAACCCAGCACGATCAACCCAACCATGCCGTTGCTCGCCAGAAACGAAACCGCATGATGCGGCGACAGCGCACCGAAGATGCCGGGATAATCCGATATATGCAGCAGACCGAGACCACCAAGGGCGAGAAACCAGACAACGCAGATCGGCCCGAACAGTTTTGATACCAACGCTGTCCCGCGCGATTGAATGGCAAACAGCGCAACCATGATGACCAAGGTAATGTAGATGATCGTCTGCTGAGAGATATTCTCGCCAATGCCGGGGATGGTTTTCGTCCCTTCCACTGCGGACAGCACGGACAGCGCGGGGGTAATGATCGCATCGCCATAGAACAAAGCTGCGCCGACGGCACCAAGTGCAAGCACCGCGCCCTTGCGTCCACCAATGCCGCGACCTGCAAGCGCCAGCAGTGCCAGCACGCCGCCCTCGCCATCATTGTCGGCGCGCATCAGGAAGATGACATATTTGACGGTCACAACAAGGATCAACGACCACAGCGCGAGGCTCAATACCCCAAATATCGCCGCTTCCTGAATGCCGCCCGAAGGCGCACTGTGGTGGAGCGCCTCGCGAAAGGCATAAAGCGGACTGGTGCCGATGTCGCCGAAAACGACCCCGATCGCACCGACCGTCAGTGCCGCGAGTGAATGTTTGTGGATGGATGAAGACTCAACTGAACCCGAATGCGCATTTTGCATCGCCGGAAACCTCTGTTGTTTGGGCGGCGGCAAATACGCTTATTATTTTGCAGCGCAACAGATATTTTATGGTCAATAAAATTATTATATTTCAATGCCTAAGATGCATTATATTCTCAACAAATAGAATTGAGAAGTCTGTTCCTTCGCATACGCACCCAACGGACTCGGAATGCACACAACAAAAAAGGCCGGAAGGTTTCCCCTCCGGCCCATTATCTGTGCTTCAAAAAGCGTTGGACTATTAGAAGTCCATACCGCCCATGCCGCCCATTCCGCCCATGCCGCCTGGCATGCCGCCGGCGCCAGCAGCCTTGTCTTCTGGCGCGTCGGAGATGGCAGCTTCGGTGGTGATCAACAGACCAGCAACCGATGCCGCGTCTTGCAACGCTGTACGGACAACCTTGGTTGGGTCGATAACGCCCGATGCCACGAGGTTTTCGTAAACGTCGGTTGATGCGTTGAAGCCCATGGTTTCGTCGTTTTCACGAAGCAGGTTGCCCGAGACAACTGCACCGTCATATCCGGCGTTGGCTGCGATTTGACGCAATGGAGCAACAATCGCCTTGCGGATGATGTCGATACCACGTGTCTGGTCGTCATTGACGCCCTTGAGGCCGTCGAGAGCCTTCGTTGCATACAGAAGTGCAGTACCGCCGCCTGGGACGATGCCTTCTTCAACGGCTGCGCGGGTTGCGTGCAGCGCGTCATCAACGCGGTCCTTGCGCTCTTTCACTTCAACTTCGGTCGAACCACCGACCTTGATCACGGCAACACCGCCGGCGAGTTTCGCCAAACGCTCTTGCAGCTTTTCACGGTCATAATCGCTGGTCGTGTTTTCGATTTGCGCACGGATCGCTTCTACGCGGCCCTTGATCGCATCGGTTTCGCCAGCACCGTCGACGATGATGGTGTTGTCCTTGTCGATGGTGACGCGCTTGGCTTGGCCAAGCATGCCCAAGGTAACGGTTTCAAGCTTGATGCCCAGATCTTCGCTGATCATTTCACCCTTGGTGAGGATCGCGATATCTTCCAGCATCGCCTTGCGACGATCGCCAAAGCCAGGTGCCTTAACCGCAGCAATCTTCAAGCCGCCACGCAGCTTGTTGACGACCAAAGTTGCAAGCGCTTCGCCTTCAACGTCTTCAGCGATGATGAGCAATGGACGGCCCGACTGCACCACAGCTTCGAGGATTGGCAACATGGCTTGCAAGTTACCGAGCTTCTTTTCGTGGATGAGGATATATGGGTTGTCCAACTCGACCGACATTTTTTCGGTGTTGGTGATGAAATATGGCGACAGGTAACCACGGTCAAACTGCATACCTTCGACAACTTCGAGCTCGCTTTCACGGCCCTTAGCTTCTTCGACGGTGATAACGCCTTCCTTGCCGACCTTCTCCATGGCGTCTGCAATCATCTTACCGATTTCAGCTTCACCATTTGCAGAGATCGTACCGACCTGTGCGATTTCCGAAGAACCAGCAACTGGCTTCGAACGCTTTACAAGGTCAGCAACAACCGCGTTTACCGCAGTGTCGATGCCGCGCTTCAGGTCCATTGGGTTCATGCCCGCTGCAACCGACTTCATGCCTTCGCGAACGATCGCTTGCGCCAGAACTGTTGCAGTGGTCGTGCCGTCACCGGCAACGTCGTTGGTCTTCGAAGCAACTTCGCGGACCATCTGTGCACCCATATTTTCGAACTTGTCTTTCAGTTCGATTTCCTTGGCAACGCTAACGCCGTCCTTGGTGATGCGTGGTGCGCCGAAGCTCTTGTCGATAACAACGTTACGGCCCTTTGGACCAAGCGTTACTTTTACAGCGTCAGCCAGAATGTCTACGCCGCGCAGGATGCGTTCACGCGCATCGCGGCCGAATTTCACGTCTTTAGCAGCCATGATATTTTTCCTTCTTCAAATTTCAAATCGGTCGTCATCCTGAACTTGTTTCAGGATAACGGGGGGACAGTGCGTTATCCTGAAACAAGTTCAGGATGACGAACCGGTGGTGCGCTTAGGAAACGATTCCCAAAATGTCCGATTCCTTCATGATCAACAGGTCTTCACCGTCGATCTTGACTTCGGTGCCCGACCATTTGCCGAACAGGATCTTGTCGCCAGCTTTGACGTCGAGTGCGGTTACAGTGCCGTCATCGGCGCGTGTGCCGGTACCCACGGAGACGACTTCGCCTTCCTGTGGCTTTTCCTGAGCTGTATCAGGGATAATGATCCCGCCAGCGGTTTTTGCTTCGGCCTCGACCCGACGGACGAGAACGCGATCATGCAATGGACGAAATGCCATGTTGAACTATCCTTTTTCTGTTTCGCCATCCCGCCACGCCTACAACAAGCAGGGGACGGCAATGAATGTGCATTAGCACTCATACAGGACGAGTGCTAACGAAGCCCAGATAGGGTCTTTTTATGACACGTCAAGGACTCGGGAAGCGAATTTTTTGCGCCTTGGGTCAGGCCCGCGCGGGTAATCCCGCCGCCCGTAACGCCGCATGGGCATCGGCGATGCTGTAGATCGGAAGAGCGTCGTGTAGGGAAAGAGTGTCTTCGCCTGTGTAGA
>CALDKP010000026.1 GCA_937898535.1 uncultured Sphingomonadales bacterium
CTGGACCCAAGACGATTTAGGATGCCTTGCATTGAAAGGTTATCGATGTCCCAAGCGCTTTCCGCCTCTTTTCGCCGTCTGGCCTGGTCCAACTTGTTGGCACAGTCGGCCGAGCAGCTGAGCCTGGCGGCCGTGCCCATCGTGGCGGTGTTGTTGCTCAAGGCGGGGCCGGGCGAAATCGGCTTGTTGGCCTCCATCCAGTCCTTGCCGTTTTTGTTGTTGTCCATGCCGCTGGGCCTGCTGGCTGACCGCACCTCGCGCACGCGCCTGATGGCGCTGGCCGACAAGCCCGGCCTGCGCGGCGGCGACGCGCTGCTGGCGACCACGCCGGTACACCTCGAAGCGGCGCTGCTCGAACTGCTGCTGCCGCTGGTGGTCGGTGCCCGCATCGTGCTGGCCAGCGAGACCGAGCGCGGCGACGGCCGTCGTCTGCAGCGGCTGCTGCTCGCGCAGCGCCAGGGCAGCGTGGTGCTGCACGCCCCGCCGCCGCTGTTCTGGCGCCTGCTGATCGGCGGCGGCTGGGGCGCCAAGCGCAGCGAGGACGGCGTTTCGGCCACCGTATGCATCAACGATGGCGACACCCACAACAGCCCGCATGAGCAGCTGGAAGCCAAGTATCCGTTGATGGTGGAGCGCCATGCGCTGCTGCCCGATTCCGGCGGGCCGGGCTTGCGTCGTGGCGGGCTTGGCGTGGAATGCGTGGTGCAGGCGCTCAACGACTATGACGGCGCGGTGGTGCTGGTCAGCCACGACCGCCACATGCTCGAACTGACGGCGGACCGGCTGGTGCTGGTCGATGGCGGGACAGCGAAGGAGTTTGCAGGCTCGATTGAGGATTATACCGACTTCATCCTGGGCAAGGGCCCCGCGAAAGAGAAGGTGTCCAAAGCCGACCGCAAGGAAGACAAAAAAGCGCAAGCTGCAGCTCGTGAGGCGCAAAGCAAGCTTAAGCGTGAAGTCAGTGATGCAGAGGCGGACCTTGCAAAGCTTGAGGTTGTGTTGAGCGCGATTGACCGGGCGATGTTCGATCCGGCGTCTGCTGCGAATGAATATAAGAACCTGACGATGGGCGAACTGTCGCAACGGCGCGGAAAGATTGTCGCCGCGCAAGAGGCCGCCGAAGCCCGCTGGGTCGCGGCAAGCGAAGCTTTGGAGAAGGCTTAGGCGGCGATGGCGGCCAAAGCTGCGGTAAAACGCGCTTCGCCTTCGCCTTGAACCAGCGTGTAGCGGACGCCGCGTCTATCGAGTTCCGCGCGGCATAGGTCGAAAAAGCGTTTACGCTCGGCTGATTGCGCATAGACCCGCAAGCCGTCGTCAACAAAGGGCAGGTCGATATCGAGCAACAGATAATGGTCGGCAAAACCGGCAAAAGCGTCGAAATATCCGTCTGCCGCGCCAAACATCATGTGCGCCCACACCGACGTTATCAGCGGGTCTGTGTCGAACAATACATAACCAGCGCCCAGCTCCGCTGCGCGCGTGGCTGCGGCGCGGTTCATCGCGTCTTGCGTTTGCGCAATGTGGACAAGCTCGGCCATGCCGATGTCGGTGCCATGTGCCTCGCAATACGCGCGGCCATATTCGGGGACGACTTCGCATCCCAAATGCGCCGCAAGCCGCGTCCCCAATGTCGATTTGCCCGTGCTTTCGGGACCATGCAGACAAATGCGTTTCACGCGCGTTCCGCCTTGCGCCATTCGACAAGGCCCGCAACCGCAAGCACCAGAAACACGCCGTAAAGCCCGGCGGTCAGATGCAGGTCTTTGACGATATATAGCGGGATCGAGATGATATTGACGATGATCCAATAATGCCAGTTTTCGACAAAGCGCCGTGTCATCAAAATCTGCCCCACAATCGACAGCATCGCGACCGACGCATCCCAATAGGGATAGCTGGCGTCGGTTTCGGCATGCATGATGGCACCCCATGTCCAAATGGCAAGGATCGAACTTGCAATCCACAACGCATAGCCCGTGGCCGGAAGCCTGCGGACGGAAATTACGCCGCTGTCGCCTTTATTCCGGTTCCAGCTCCACCAGCCATAGAGATTGATGCCCGCGAAAAAGACCTGCAACCCCGCGTCGCTGTACAGTTTGGCGTCGCGGAAGATGACGAAATACAAAGCGACCATGACAATCGCCACGGGAAAGTTCCAAACTGATCGCCGGATAATCAGGACGATGTTGGCAATGCCGAACAGCACGGCGACGATTTCAATCATGCTCATGCGGGGTGATGTAGCGCCGTGACGGAGGGACGCAAGTGCGGAGGGTTATCGCGGCTGCGAAAAATGAAATTCGCCGAAAACTGAACCTTGTCCGTGGGTTGCGCCGGCTTCTTGAAACATTTCCGCATCTTCGATGGATTGGCAGCCGTCAATGATGATCCGGGGAATGCCCATTGCCGCGACCAGATTTACCAGTTTCTGGGCTGGTTGCTGCGCAATGACATTGGCCTTAAGCATGCTGATCAGGCGGGGATCAATGCGCACAACATCAACATGGTACACCAACGGCCACAATGCAGGCACGGCGGCATAGCCAAAGCCGTCAATACCAACGCTGCATCCGACACGGCGCCAATTCTGCATGGCATTGCCGATGCTTTGGTGGGCGGCATCTTCCTGCACGGCCGCCAGCAAGACGGTGACATGTGTGCCGCGGGACAATAATGACCGGAGCGTACGTGCGAGCGTATGCGAAAGGTCGATTTCGACGAACAGTTCTACGGGAACCGAAAGGAGGATTTCTGGAAGAGCGACCGTTTGTACGGCATCCAAAATCTTGGCCATGTCATATGGCGAAAGCTGCATGTTGCTATGCGCAAAACCATAATGGTCACACGACATATATTCAAATGCCGTAACCTGATGGTCGCCAAGATTAACGACGGGACGAGAGGCCACAACCGATGCGACGCGCGAAGCTTCTTCGTCCTCGCTCAGCAAGGACAGTTGTTCCGGCTGAATGGCCATTGCTAAACCGGAGCCGTTGCCGGCTACGCCGACAGCGCGATGGGTTCGTGCGCTGCGTTCATGGCGTGCACATCAGCCTGCAAGGTATATCCAAAACCGTACAGCGCATTCAGGCTAACGCCGCATGCGGGCTCAAGTTTCAGGTTCTTGCGTAACCGGGCCACATGCGTGTCAATCGTCCGCGATTGGTAATCGACAACTTTACCCCATAAGGTTGCTGCCAAATATTGCCGCGAAAGTAAGCGGTTCGGATTTGTGAAAAATAGCATCGCCATTTCAAATTCGCGCTTGGGTAGTACGATCGCTTCGTCGCCAAGATAGACCGTGGACGTCGATGGACGCAGCAAATAGGGGCCAAGGATGACGTTTTCCGACACATTCTTCACTTCGCCCTTGCAGCGACGCAATAGCGATTTGATCCGAAGTGCAAGGATGGCGGGGTCCACAGGCTTGGATACATAATCGTCAGCACCGGCCTCTAACCCGCGCACAACGTCAATGTTTTCTGAACGTGCGGTCAGCATGATGGCAGGCATGTCGGGATGAAATTTCCGGACATACTCCAGCACTTCTATCCCCGACAAATCAGGGATCGACCAATCGACGATGAGAAGATCGCATTCCGATTGACGCAATGCCGCCAAAAATTTCTGCGATGATTCATAAACGGAAACGGAATAGCCGGATGCGCCCAGAAACTCTTCCAGTTCAGCGGCAAAGGCTCTGTCGTCTTCGACAACAGCGATATGAAAATTCTGCACAGTGATGTCCTTCACGCTGGACCAGTCCACATACGTTTTTTATACAACAAATGTAACTTTTGTAACATTTAAATTGTAAACTAATGTGAAATTATGTTTCTGATGGAACATTTTTGGACAGGGCGCGTTTATGTGCCGCCAAAAATTTGAGGGAAAATTCAAACGGGCGGTTATTTAACAAATTGTATTTATTTTACTTTCTTGCCGAAGCAGCATCCGACGGCTGATTTATATTTTTAGGAAGTCGGTTCCGCTTTGGGATGGATTTGGTGGTGATGACGGACCACAGCGCGCGCCACATTTTGCATTAAGCCGTTTGTAACGTCTTTTCCGGCGCGTGTTTCGGCAATCATTACGGCCACCTGATAACGACAACCATCCGGTGCTTTCATTACCCCGACATCGTTAATTGCGGTCGAAATCGAACCCAATACTTGCCCCGTCCCCGTTTTGTGGGCGAGGCTCCAGCCCGGGGCGAGCCCTGAGCGAAGGCGTGATCTTCCGGTATATGTACCCGCCATCAATTTCAAAAGCTTTGCCCCCGGATCATTGGGGCCGCGTTCGCCAAAGCGTTTTAGCGCAAGCACGATGGTTCCCGGCGCAGCACCATCCAAGGGCGAAGCCAGATATTCGTCGAGCGCCGCGCGCCGTTTCTCCAATGATATCCGCGAGCGCTGTTCTTTAAAGGCGTTGCCATTGCGATATTCAGGTTGCCAGTTCAGCCCAGCTATTTTGCTTTGCAAAAGCACTTCGCCGGGGCCGAAGCGGATCGACTGTACCTTGCGCCGGTCAAGCATCTGGTTGACCGCTTGCGGCCCCCCGGCGACGCGTAACAGGACGCTGTTGGCAAGATTGTCGCTGGCGTTGATGGCATGGGCAAGCAATTCGCGCACGGGCATTTCAAAGAAATCTTTGCCGCTGAGATATCGTTTGATCGGCTGGCTGAACACAACAATGTCATCGCGGCTCACGCGGATTTGCTTGTCGAGCGACAGCTTGCCCGCGGCTTCTTGCTCCAAAATCGTCAGCGCGACCCACATTTTGGAGACGCTCTGCTGTGGGAAACGCTCAGTCTGCCGACGACCGATAATGTCGTCCGAAAAGGGCGTGTAAATCGCGATGCCGGCACGACCGGGGAATTTGTTCCAAAGGGTATCGACGTCATTGCGCAGCTTTTCGTCCGCAGCGGCTACAGCGTCGGTCGGTTTGCTTTCGAGACTGGGGATCGTGAATGTCGCCGCGCGTGGTTTTGCAACCTTTGGTTTTTGCTGGGCGGGTTTGGCGGTTTTTGGCTTCGTTGGGGCCGTTTTTGCGGCGCTTTGTTTATCCGCGCTTGGGTCATGTGCGTTGGCGGTTACCGTAATGCTCATAATCGCGGACGCTAGGCACATGCCACCAATCAGGCTGCGTGCGATGGGAAAACGGAAAGGTCGGTTACCGGACACGACGCATGTCATCCTTTCACTTCGCGGGTGCACCCAGGGGACTGGGCGTCGGGGCAGGGACGCTTGCCGGTGCAGGCGCTTGCACTTCGCTGGATGTCTCAAGCGCAGGGAAGAAGCGGCGGATATCCGGCATATTTATTCCAATGGTCGTGTGTAGGCCCACAAGAATGATGGTCTGCAAAGCCACGAGGATAATGAGCACGAATTTGGCGAGCCGAAGCGTTCGGCCGAACGCAACGCTGCGCGCTTCGATCTCGCGCCGCATCAGATCCGTTGCCATCCGGATTTCGGATACCGACGATGCATGATTGTGCCGCAACTCGACCAGCTCTTCTTTCAGCGCCTTCACCGATGCGATGAGTTCCGCATGATAATGGCGTGTGTCGTCCTGAATTTCGTCGAGATGGTCACGGACCATGGCCTCGGCGCCTGCGGGTTTAACGCCCGCAGCCTTTAGCAATTTGCCCAAGCCCTCCAGCTTTTTCAGGTCTGTGGTCATCGCAGAAACATCAGTGCGCTTGATTGGCCAATGACGCCGCGCATTGGCGATGAAAGGTGGCATGTTGATCGTTCAGCAAAGCAATGGCAGGCATTCATACTGGCGCTCCTTAGGGGGCGCATTAAGATGCGCGGCAGCAGTCCTCCAGTTTAGAAGCGCTTGTTTTCAATTGTTAACAATGCGTGCTGTGTTGGGGCGGATGCGTTACAGGCCTAATTTACGCCATTTTCCATTGGGTTGATGCGCGATTGACGCAGGCCGCTGGGCATGTAATTCTTCGTCTTGGGAAGAGGAGATGCAGATGGCGACAAAAGCGGGCAGCGGAGCTGAAAAGAAGGCCGGAACAAAGAGAGCTAGAAAGAAAGGCGCACCATTTTCCGGCGTTGCAGGCGCGTTTGACGCCGCCAATGATGCCACGATGGCGCTTGGCCCGTTAGCAGGATTAGCGCGGGAGGATTTCATCGGCGCCATTGGCCTCATGCTCCGCCAGACAGCCGCCAACCCGGACAAGGCGTGGAAGGCAACCAGCAGCTTTTCCGAAGATGTCGTCAAAATCATGACCGGAAAGTCGGACCTTGCGCCTGATCCCAAGGACAAGCGCTTCATGGACCCGGCGTGGACGTTTAACCCGTTCTTCAAGGCGGGTGCGCAATATTATCTGGCGGTGCAAAAGGGCGTCAAAAGCTATATTGAGGATTTGGAACTCGACGCGCTTGAGCGCGACCGTGCCAACTTTATCTCGCAGATCATTATTGATGCGATGTCACCGACCAACACGCTGATCGGCAATCCGACCGCGCAAAAACGGCTGGTGGACTCCGGCGGGCTCAGCCTCGTGAAGGGGCTGAAAAACGCCTATAACGATATGGTTCACAACGACATGATGGTGAGCCAGGTCAA